>SKMT01000612.1 GCA_007120915.1 Myxococcales bacterium
CCATCGGTCACCCACCGCCCACCACCGACCACCGACCACCCACCACCGAACACCGACCACCGAACACCCACCACCCACCACCGAACACCAACCAATAACCAATAACCAATAACCAACAACTAACGACCCAGCCTCTTCTGGCTGATTTCGGCGTTGATCTGCGCGAGTTCCGGGTGCTCTTCGAGCACGTCCAATGCCTGTTCGTACTCGAAGAACGGTTCGCCGACGGTCTCGAAAATGGCGCGCACCAGCCTCAGATCCTCTGCGGTGTCAACGGTCCATCGGTGGTGATGCCGATCGGCGTTGGCGGCGACGTTCACAAGCCGAAACTTCCGGGGGTTCGACCAGATGTAGGGGGTGACGTGCTCTCGCTGGGGCCCGGAGTTCGCCTCTCGGTGGGCTCGCAGAAGCGCCTGAAGCGACATCACCGCCGTGTCCAGCCCCCGGGGGTAGGTACGGGTGAGCGTATTGGTGACGTAATCGCACCGGGGCTGGCTGTCGAAAAACGTATGCACCACCCGGGAGCTGACCCGCGGCGACAGCAACGGACAGTCGCCGGTGATCCGAACCACCGCCTGCGCACCGAAGGCATGCGCCGCCTGCACGTAGCGCGCCAATACGTCCTGTTCGGGCCCCCGAAACAGCCGTGCCTGCCGGTGGGCCTGAACATACTCGACCAACGGGCGCTCCCGCTCGCTGTTGGAGGTGGCGACAACCACAGCGTCCACCCCACCGATGTGCGCTGTGCGTTCGACGACGTGCCCGATCATCGGAATTCCCAGGATCGGTTCCATCACCTTTCCGGGCAGTCGGGTCGAGCCCATCCGCGCCTGAATAATCGCCACTGTGTGCAGTGAGTTCATCACCCGACCTCCTCGACCACGTCTCGTACTGCGGCGGCGACGCGCTCGACATCCCGGTCGCGCATCTTCGGGAAGCAGGGGATGCTGATGACCTGCCGGTAGTTGCGAAGCGCCACCGGTGTCTGTTCGGGGTGATGGCCTCGTCGGCGATAGGCGGTGAGCATATTCACCGGGATGTAGTGGACCTGCACGCCGATATTGCGGGCCCGAAGCGCCTCGAACACCTCTTTTCTGCGGCCCTGGTCCACACGGATGACAAACAGATGCCAGGCGTGCTCGCACCAGGGTTCGTCGGCGGGAAGTTCGATGCCCTCCACATCGTCGAGCAAGTCCAAATACTGCGCTGCAATCTGACGGCGCCGGTGGATGAACCGATCCAGCTTGTCGAGTTGGCTGGTACCCAATGCACACTGCACGTCGGTGATGCGGTAGTTCAGCCCGATCTCGTCGATGTCGTAGAGCCATTCGCCGGCGTCGCTTCCCTCCAGTTGACCAACAGAGCGTTGCATCCCGTGGTTTCGAAACCGTCGCATCGACTCCGTGATAGCCTCGAAATCGGTCACCGCCGCCCCGCCCTCGCCGGTGGTAATCGTTTTGACGGGATGAAACGAAAAGGTGGTCACGTCGGCGATCGATCCCACCGGCTGGCCTCGGTACACAGCGCCCAGGCTGTGGGCGGCGTCCTGCACCACGGCGGCGCCCACTCCGTCGGCGACCGCCCGGATTGCCCGAAGGTCGGCGGGGTGGCCCGCAAAGTCGACGGGCGCAACCACGGCGGTATCATCGGTGATGACCTGCTGAAGCGATTCCGGGTCCATCGTCAGCGTGCGCTCGTCGACGTCGGCCACTCGGACCGTCGCCCCCAGTTGCACCGCCGCATTGGCGGTGGCGCTGAACGTCAGCGCCGGCACCACCACCTGTGTGCCCTCGCCGACACCGCAGGCGTAATAGGCGGCATGCAACGCGGCGGTCCCCGAGTTCACCGCCACCGCCTCGGCGGCACCACAGCGGTCGGCGAGCGTTCTCTCGAACTCCTCCACGCAGGGTCCGGTGGTCAGCCATGGCCCCCGAAGTACATCGCAGACCGCCTCGATGTCCTCTCCATCGATCTGCTGGCTGCCGTAGGGAATGAACTCGTTGCCCTCCGTCATCGCCCCCCCGCCACCGGTGACTGTCTCGGCTCGATCATCGCCTGCAACTCGTCGACGGTCAGCCACCGGTCATTGGTCTCTGAACAATAACGAAACCCCTCTTCAACCGGCTCGCCCTCCTTGTGGCGCCAGTTCCCGTTGTCCACCCACTTCGGAAACTGCGGGTCCACCACGTAGTAGTCGCCCAGATCCCAGGTGCGTCGCCCGTCGGCTGTCGAGATCATCACTTCGTGCATCTTCTCGCCGGGGCGAACCCCGATGATTTCGATGTCGCACTCCGGGGCGACCGCCCGGGCCAGATCGGCGACGTTCATGCTCGGCAGTTTGGGCACAAACACCTCTCCGCCGGCCATGCGTCTGAGCGACTGCAGCACGAACTGCGCCCCCTGGTCGACGGTAATCCAGAACCGCGTCATCTCCGGGTGGGTCACGGTCACCCGCCCCTGCTCGCGCTGTTCGATAAAGTGGGGAATCACGCTGCCCCGGCTGCCCACAACATTGCCGTATCGTACCACCGAAAACCGGGTGTTCGCCCCCCCGGCATAGCAGTTGCCGGCGACGAACAGCTTGTCGCTGCACAGCTTGGTCGCCCCGTACAGATTGACGGGATTACACGCCTTGTCCGTCGACAATGCCACCACCCGTTTGACCCCGCGGTCGATGGCGGCGTCGATGATATTTTGCGCGCCCAGCACGTTGGTTCGAACCGCCTCGAAGGGGTTGTACTCGCAGGCGGGCACCTGTTTGAGCGCCGCCGCATGCACCACAAAGTCGATGCCGTCGAAGGCGCGCTTGAGCCGATATTTGTCGCGCACATCACCGATGAAGTAGCGCATCCGCTCATCGTCGGCGAACCCCTCGTCGCGGCGCATCTGATGTTGTTTGAGCTCATCGCGGCTGAACACCACGCATCGCGCCGGGTCGTATTCGTCCAGAACCAGCCTGGCGAACCGCCGCCCGAACGTGCCGGTACCACCGGTAATCAATACCGAACGTCCATCGAACATCCGTCCCCCCTCCAATCATCAGGATCGCCGTCAGACCATCGAATCGGTCTGCCACTACAAAACTTCCCGCAACCTCGTCGGTGGCAAGGTCTCGGGTCGTGGGAGTGCGTCCTGCCAGGGCGCTGGGTTCTTGGGGTCTTGGGGTCTTGGGGTCTTGAGGTCGTGTACCTCCGTGGGTCACACGAAGCTCCCCACAAATCTTAGTTAGCCGTAGTTCAGGCGTCTCCAATAGAAGGCGGTTGTGCGACCTCGAAGGTCATGCATCAGCCCTGGGGGCCTGGACTGCTGGGAAGCCCGTGGTGTCTGCGTTACGCTGCGACGGCACACGCTACCCCCACGGGAGGACCCATGCCCAGCAAACGACTGTCATTGACCAATGAACGAGGCCAGAAACTCGCCGCCCGCGTCGATCTGCCGCTTCGGCGCCAGGCTTCGAGCTTTGCGCTGGTTGCCCACTGCTTCACCTGCTCGAAGGATTACCGAGCGCTGAGCATCATCGCCGAGGAGCTGACCCACGCCGGTATCGGTGTGGTGCGCCTCGACTTTACGGGATTGGGCCAGAGCGAGGGAGAATTCGCGGAGACCACGTTTTCGACCAACGTCGCCGATCTTGTCGCTGCCACCGCCCAGATCGAAGACGAATACGGTCCTGTGGAGCTGATGATGGGACACTCCCTGGGCGGGGCTGCTGCGATTTTGGCCACCGAACAACTCGACGACGTGCGAGCAGTGGCCACCATCGGTGCACCGAGCCGGCCCGTTCACGTGCGCCAGCACTTCGAGGATCACGTCGATGAAGTGCTGGAGGAAGGCGAAGCGGTCGTCGAGATCGCCGGGCGTGAATTCAAGGTGCGCCGCGAGTTCATCGAAGACCTCAAAACCAATCACATGCGCGACGCGCTCGGCGAGCTGGGCCGGCCTATTCTGGTGATGCACGGGCCCCGCGACGAAATCGTCGACATCGACCACGCCGCTCGGATCTTTCGCGCCGCCCGCCACCCGCGCAGCTTTATCTCGCTGGATGACGCCGATCATCTGCTCAGCGACCCCGATGACGCCAGATACGCCGGTCACACCATCGCAAGCTGGGCGAGCCGGTATCTGACCGTCGAGACCATCGACGAGTGGCGCGCCGAAGGCCCCCAGAATGCCGCGCGCACCGAGGAGAAGATGCGCACCGAGATCATCGCCAACGGCTTTCCCATCTTCGCCGACGAACCGAGGGACCACGGCGGCACCGACTCCGCGCCCAAACCCCACGACTACCTGTCGGCCGCCCTGGCATCGTGCACCACCATGACCCTGCGCATGTACGCCGACCGCAAGGGCTGGCCCCTGGAGGCGGCCAACGCCTATGTGGACCACCGCCGAGTTAAGCCCGACGACGGTGACCCCTTCGACCGGTTCGACTGCCGGATCGAGCTGGAGGGCGAGCTCGACGACGACCAGAGAGACCGAATGCTCGAAATCGCCTCGCGCTGCCCGGTACACCGCACCCTGGAATCGACCACCGAGGTGCACACCGAACTGGCAGACGACGGATAAGCCAGCCAGGGGTCGGGGTCGATGTCGATCTCGGGCTCGATGTCGATCTCGGGCTCGATCTCGGGCTCGATCTCGGGCTCGATCTCGGGCTCGATCTCGGGCTCGATGTCGATCTCGGGCTCGATGTCGGTCTCGGGCTCGATGTCGGGCTCGATGTCGATCTCGGGCTCGATGTCGACATCGAGACCCATCCAAACGCTCATTGCAAGCGCGCGGATTGCCCACATCCATCCCAGCGTCTCCGAAATGCTCCCGTCGCTGGTTTAGCGACTCAAACCTCTGGAGTGGCGGGGGCGCGCTCATCGATCATCAGATGACAACCGCAAGCGCCGAAAAGAACAAAACACCACCGACGAACGGCAAGAACTTCGCCCGGCCACTGGAGGGAAGCTCGTCTTTGACGGCGTTGATCAGCAACCCACCGCTGAGAAATCCCACCGCCAGTGCAACCAGCTCCACCCCCACCGGCACTGCCGCTCCCAGTGCCCAGCCCGCCAGCACCGCCGCCGCCAGAACCCACCGGCCCGTCTGCCGGTAGACGTGTTCGTGGTGGCGCCGCATGGTGGTGTCGATGGTCAAAAAGTGCACCGCCATCGCCACCGCGTACAGCAACAGCCCCCGGATCGTCGCCTGCTCGCCGTGCAATAACAGAGTGCCGATGATGACGTTGTAAACCGCATACCACCCCATATGCAGCCAGAACACCCAGTCATGGCCGAATGCATCGTCTCTCTCCGTCTCTTCTCGATGTCGTCGGCGAACTCGATACGCCAGATGCTCCAACCCGTAGTACAAGGTCACTCCGACGACGGCAGCGATATAGATCACCTCGTCGACCTCCCCCGCGACCGGGTGGTCCCGAAGGTGGCGATGAAACTGTTCCAGTTCCGGCAGCAGGTACAGAAACAGGAAGGCCACCGTTATCCCGGCGCCCACCGACAGCCACCGGTGATGCGTGTCGGCCATCATCGACGCGACTCGTCCCCCGAAGACGTGCACCAGCCCCAGCACAACGGCCACGGCGAACGTTGCAATAACCATTGCTCCTCCCCTCAGA
>SKMT01000264.1 GCA_007120915.1 Myxococcales bacterium
CGACCATCCCGGTGACGACGAGCAACTGGTGCGAGCGGCGGCCCGGATGGTCGCCTCGGCGGCCGGTGTCGGCGCCGGGGTGATGTCGTCGATTCTGGAGAAGAGGCCCGGGCGGCGCCGCTTCGATCTGGCCGCCGTGATGGCGGTGATCGACAACGTGCCCCGGGTCCATCAGTTCGTCACCCAGCGGCTGGGTCGGCTGAATACTGAGACCTGGCTGGGGCTGACAAATCCGGTCATCCAGGGGATGGGTTCGGGGCCGGTGGGCCCGGCGCTGGAGTTTCTGTACCAGACCAGCGGGTTCTACGAGGCGGTACAACGGCGGCGTGGCTGGCGAAGGTTCGAGTCTGACTTTGTTGCCGAACCGCACCGGGTACAGGCTGGTTATCTCCCGAAGACAGCCCGGGTCACCGACGTTCCCGACGGCCCCATCGAGGAGTACGCTCAGAGAGCGTGGCGGATGTCACTGGGTGGGTTTCTGGTGGGACTTGCCGACACCCAGCAGTTGGAGCGCGCCGTCACCCCTGTGCTCGACGCGTTGCCGAAGCCGGGCCGATACGGCCGCGACGCCTTCTGCGCGGGGCTGACCGCGGTGTTGGCAGATCGGGATCTGGTGGTCATGGATCCGGAGTCGCTACGGGTTATGGATCGGGTGGACACGATTGCAGTGGACGCCTCGCTTCTGGATGCCGGCGCCGCCTCCCGAGCCCTGATCGATCGGCTCCACGACCGACAGTTTCAGATCATCGCCGTGACCGATGATGCGTCGGCAGTGCGCCGGTTTCATCCCCATCACACCATCGCTTTTTCGGGTGTAGCCGACCTGCTTCGGCATCTGCAGCAGGAAGGCCATGTCATCGGCTACTTCGCCGACCGGGCCGACGCCCCGCTGTCGATCGCCGATTTCAGCGTCGGATTCACCATCGACGACGAGGATATCCCCTGGGGTTGCGACGTCATCGGCGCCGAGTCCCTGGAGGACGCGGTGTTTATGACCGAAGCGATCGCGGAGTCGGAGAAGGTGTCGCGCCAGTGCGCTCTGTTCGCCGGAAGTGGCGCCGGCATCGGTGCTCTGTCGGCGATCCGGGGGCTTCACAAGACGCGGCCGGGGCGGGTGATGCTGGCGGTGAACGCGGCGTCGCTTCTGGCGCTTTTGTACGGGCAGCTTCGGGCCCGTCGACTGTCACGTCGCGTCCAGCCTCTGCCCCAACCGCCCCCGCCCTGGCATGCCATGGAGGTCAGCGAAGTGTTTCGGCGCCTCGACTCCGGGCGCGAAGGCATCACCGATGAGCAGGCACAGACCCGTCGCAGCGAAGAAGTGGAGCCGCCGGGGCGGCAACTGAGGCTGTTGCAGGCGGTCGGAAGGGAGCTGGCCAATCCGCTGACGCCGGTACTCGCCGGGGGCGCGGCGGTATCGGCGACGGTCGGTTCGCTGACCGACGCCGCGATCGTCGCCGCCGTGATCGCCTTCAACGGTCTGGCCGGGGGCATGGAACGGTTCAACGCCGAGGAGGCCATCGAAAAGATGGCCCGCAGGGAGGCGTTGTGTGTTCAAGTGTGCCGCAACGGAGGATGGACTCAACTGGAGGCCGATAAGCTGGTCGACGGCGACATCATTCGCCTGGAGTCGGGCGACGTGGTCCCGGCGGACTGCCGCATCGTCGACGCTTATCGGCTGGAGGTCGACGAGTCGACACTCACCGGGGAGTCACTTCCGGTTTCCAAGGGGGCTGCCCCCAGCGATGCCCCCATCCCCTCTGATCGCAGCTCGATGTTGTACGAGGGCACCGCCGTGGTCGCCGGACAGGCCACGGCGGTGGTGGTGGCCACCGGAGAGAACACGGAGATGCGGCGCTCTCTGGTGCCTGTCGCACTCAGCCGTCCCGAACAGGAGGGGGTGGAGGCGAGACTCGAGGAGTTTTCGGACATGACGCTTCCCTTCGTGTCGGCTGCTGGGGGGATTTTGATGACGCTGGGGGTGTTTCGACGACGCCGGCTCGAGGAGATGGTCGGCCCGGCGGTCAATCTTGCGGTCAGCGCGGTGCCGGAGGGGCTGCCGCTGTTGTCGACGGCAGCTCAGCTTGCGGCATCGCGGCGGCTGGCGGACCGCAACGTCATCGTGCAGAACCCGCGGGCGATGGAGGCGATCGGGCGCGCTGAAGTGGTGTGCCTGGACAAAACGGGCACACTGACCCGGGGCACGCTGCAGTTGAAGTCGGTGTTCGACGGAGCCGATGAAGCCGGGCCCCGACGGTGGACCGACTCCCACCGCGCCGTGATCCAATCCGCACTTCGCGCCACCCCTCAGGACGACGACGGATCGCTGCCGCATACTACCGACCAGGCGATCGTCGACGCTGCAGACCAGGCCGGCATCGAAACGCCGCACTGGGAGCCGACCGCAGAGATTCCATTTCGCACCGAGCTTGCCTTTCATGCCTGTGTGGGCCGCCTGAAGGGACGGCGTCGGCTGGCGGTGAAGGGAAGCCCCGAAGAGGTGCTGGCGCGTTGTTCAGGGTGGCGCCGCGACGGGGCGTGGGCGAAGCTGAGCAATCGTCGGCGAACCGAATTGCTGAATCGGGCTGAACACCTCGCCGCGAAGGGGTTGCGGGTGTTGGCGGTGGCGGGTCGGAAATTTGACCATGGCGACGACGACACCATCGAACCCGATCAGATACGAGGGCTGACGTTCTATGGATTTGTGGGTCTGTCCGATCCGGTGCGCCCCCGTTCCGGCGAAGCCATCGAGGCGCTGTATGCCTCCGGGGTCACTCCCATCATGCTCACCGGCGATCACCCCGAGACCGCAAAGCGAATCGCCCGGGAAGTGGGTCTGGAGGCCGGGGAGATGATGACCGGCGACCAGGTCGAACAACTCGAACAGGATCAGCTCGCGGAGGTATTGAGCCGGGTGAATGTCATCGCCCGTATGACGCCGTCGCACAAGGTGCGCATCGTGGAAGCGTTGCAGAGCACGGGGCAGGCGGTGGCGATGACCGGCGACGGGGGCAACGACGCGGCGGCGATCCGGCTGGCCGACGCCGGAATTGCCCTGGGGGCAGACGCCGCCCCGGCCGCCCGGGACGCCGCCGATCTGGTTGTCACTGACGCCCGGGTGGAAACGATTGTGGACGCCGTCGTTGAGGGGCGCGGTATGTGGCGGTCGGTGCGCGATGCGGTCTCGATTCTGATCGGCGGAAACCTGGGCGAGATTCTGTTCATGCTCGCAAGCGGGGTGATTCGGTCGACTCCGGCGCTGAACGCCCGCCAGATCTTGCTGGTCAACCTGTTCACTGACGTCGCCCCGGCGCTGGCCATCGCGCTGCGGCATCCCCCACAGGTCACCCCGGAGCAGTTGCTTCACGAGGGCCCGGAACAGTCGCTGGGCGAACCACTTCGCCGCGATATCGCCTGGCGAGCAGCGCTGACCGGAACGGCAGCGACAATTGCCTGGGTGCTGGCGGTGTTGACACTGCAGCGAAAGCGGGCCTCCACGGTGGGACTTCTGACAGTGGTTTGCGCCCAACTCGGCCAGACGCTCACCTCAGCGAAACCGGACCCGGTGGTGTGGGCGGCGGCGCTGGGTTCGGCGGCAGCACTGCTGGCGATCATCGAGACGCCGGTGGTCAGCCATGCGCTGGGCTGCCGGCCGTTGGGCCCGCTGGGGCTGACCACCGCCGTCGGCGCCTCCACAGCGGCGATGGTGGGCTCGGCGATCATTCCCAACATCGGGAGATGGGCCGAAGCGGTGCGCGAGAAACTGCCGGTGGAACCGGAGCCGACGCCTCGTGTGTTCTATGAGGAGTTTCTGGGACATCTGCCGCAACGGTAGAGGGGGCTTCTGATCTGCGAGGTGCCCCTCCGCCTCACATCGCTACGCTCGTTCGGCACCTCCCCCCTCTTGCCTCGTGGGGAGGGAAGCCGTGCTGCCAATAACCGGTCGGAACATTCGGCGAAAACCCCCATCGGTGCTTCGCTGCACGGCTTCCCTCCCCGGATTCGCCGGGGATGTGCCGAACGGATGTGAGGCGGAGGGGGCCTGCGCAAGCCCGTAACGGTTTTCGTGACGAAACCGTCGACTTCCGTTATCAAATCTACGTACGCCCGTTTGCCACCGCCCCCCGTGAAAGGACCACCCCGTGGAGGCAGCAGCCCTCGACTGGACGCTGATACTCTCCCTGGTGATCAGCCTTGCTCTCGGCGGGCTGATCGGACTGGAGAGACAGAGCCACCGCCAGCCCGACCAGGCGCTGGGCTCGGTAGGTGTGCGCACCTTTGCGCTGGCAGCGATGCTGGGCACGGCGGCGGTGATCGCCGATGATGTGCTTCCGGGAATCTTCTATGTGGTGGGGATTGGCTATTTCGCGTTGCTGGTCGCCTTTTTCTGGCAGGAACGCCGGGCGACGGAGCACGAGGTCGGTATTACGACTCAGGTGTCGGCGATGATGGTGTTCGTCATCGGCGTTCTGGTGCCGCACAACCCGATGTTTGCGGCCAGCCTGGCGGTGATTGTGGCGGTGGTGCTGGCGCTGAAGCGCTACACCACGAAGTTCGTGGAGCTGCTCACCCCGGCGGAGATCATCTCCACGATGAAATTCTTGCTGGTCACCGTGGTATTATTGCCACTGTTGCCCAACGAAGCCGTCGATCCCTGGGGCTGGTACAACCCGCGCGAGATCTGGTTGCTGGTGGTGCTGATCACGGGCATCACCTTTCTGGCGTACTTCCTGATTCGGTTTATGGGCGCGCGCCGGGGGCTGACGCTGACCGGTGCGCTGGGGGGGATGGCATCGAGCACGGCGGTCACCCTGGCGATGTCCCGGCAGGTGCGCCAGCAGCCGGAATCACGAACGGCGATGCTGGCGGCGGCCTTTGCCATCATGCTGGCGACAGCATTCATGTTCGCGCGTGTAACCGCAGCCGTGGCAGTGATCAATGTGGGGTTGATCGCCACACTGTGGGTGCCATTTGTGGCGATGGCCATCCCGGGGACGCTGATCGCGGGAGGGATGTGGTTCGCCTTCTCTCGGCATCTCAAAAAGAAGGTCGACGTCCCGGCCGATGATGAGGCCGAAGAAGGGGATGACCTGAGCGAAGAAGCGGCGATCGAGGCGGCAAAACTTGAGATCCGAAACCCCTTCGAGCTTGTGCCGGCGATGAAATTTGCGGCATTGCTGGTGCTGATTATCGGGGTGGCGAATCTACTGCAGCAACTTCTTGGCGGCGGCGGGATCTATCTGGCGGCGATCTTTGGAGGGCTCGCCGAGACGAACGCCATCAGTCTGGCGGTCGCGCGGCTCGAAAACATCGGCGAGTTGACCGCTTCGGTGGCCACCCAGGCGATCGTGATCGCCATTCTGGCCAACAGCATCGTCAAGGCGATTTTGGCGGGGATTATCGGCTCCAGAAAGCTGGGGCTGTACGTATCGCTGGGGCTGGCGCCGATCTTTGCGGTGGGGCTGGCGGCGGCGTTTCTTCTGTAAAACAACAGACGCTGCGGCCCCGGGGATGGGGCCGCAGCGTGTGAGGGCTATCAACCGGTGGTCACCTCAATCTTTCGAGGCGTGGCGCTTTCGGCCTTCGGCAATGTCAGCCGAAGCACGCCGTCGTCCATCTCGGCG
>SKMT01000628.1 GCA_007120915.1 Myxococcales bacterium
CGCCACCGACCACCAACCACCGACCACCGACCACCAAACACCGACCACCCACCACCTACCAGCCACCACCTGACCCACTTTACATCCGCCAAGGCGTGCTTACACGTTGCCCGTCGCAATTTTAGCGCCGCGATGTTATAGACCTCCCGCCAACTGATGAACACAAATTCAATCTCTGAAAGGAGTGCCATGGCCACCACACAGATTCGCAAAGCGGCTGTTATCGGTTCCGGTGTGATGGGAAGCGGTATTGCCGCCCATCTCGCCAACGCCGGCATCGAATGTTACTTGCTCGACATCGTGCCCCCCGAGCCGGGTGAAGGCGACGATGTGGACGATCCGGAGTTTCGAAATCGGTTCGCCACCGAGAACAAAGCGAAGCTCAAGAAGCAGTCGCCATCGCCGATCTACACCGAGCGCGATCTGGACCTGATTATCCCCGGGAACACCGAGGACCATCTGCACTGGCTCGGTGAGGTTGACTGGGTGGTCGAAGCGGTCCCGGAGAACATGGACATCAAGCAGTCCACGTTCGCTAAGATCGAGGAGCACGCCGGTGACGACACCATTATCTCGTCGAACACCTCCGGGCTGTCGATCGACGGGATGCTCGAAGGCCGAAGCGACAGCTTCCGCAGCCGCTTTCTGGTCACCCACTTCTTCAATCCTGTCCGTTACATGAAGCTGTTGGAGCTGGTCGAAGGCCCCGACACGGACCCGGAAGTCGTGGAGACGATGGTCAACTTTGGCGAAAACGTGCTCGGCAAGGGCATCGTCTTCGGCAAGGATACCACCAACTTCGTGGCCAACCGCATCGGTGTGCATGGGATGATGACGATTATGCACCTGATGGACGACTACGAGATGACCGTCGAAGGGGTGGACGTGATCTTCGGCAAGCCGATGGGCCGGCCGAAATCGGCGGTGTTTCGCACGGCGGACATGGTCGGTCTGGATACGCTCGTGCACGTGGCGGACAACTGCTACGACACGCTCACCGAGGACGAAGAGCGCGAGATTTTCCAGGTGCCCGATTTCATGAAGGAGTTGGTCAAGGAGGGGCGCACCGGACAGAAGGCGGGCGCCGGATTCTACAAGAAGACCAGCGACGGCATCGAGACGGTCAAACTCGAAGAGAACAGCCTCGACTACCGCGACCGCGACAAGCCGAAGTTCGACAGCATCAAAGCAGCCAAGAAGGCCGGTGATGTTGCAGATCGGGTCAAGGCGTTGCTGGTCGATGGCGAAGATAACGCCGCTGAATACGCCCGGGAAGTGACCTTTCGGTCGCTGGCGTACACTGCGCGTCGGCTTGGCGAAATCGCCGATGACGTGCTGAACATCGACCGTGGTATGCGCTGGGGCTTCAACTGGGATCTGGGCCCCTTCGAGGTGTGGGACGCGCTGGGCATCCAGTGGACCTACGACCAGATGCAGGACCGCGGCATCGAGGTGCCCGACTGGGTCGACCAGCTTATCGAGGACGGCGTGGAGTCGTTCTATCGGTGGGAGAACGACACCAAGTTGTTCTACGACGTCAACTCCGGGGAATACCAGGAGATCGAGCGCTCCAATCGCGTGCTCTCCGTTGACCTGCTCAACCGCGCTGAAGGCGACCACAAGGTGATGGGCAACTCGTCGGCGTCGCTGCACGACATGGGCGACGGGGTGGCGCTTCTGGAGTTCCACACCAAGATGAACGCCGTGGACCCGGATCTGATCGAGATGATGCACAAGAGCATCGACGAGGTCGAAACCGGCGATTGGAACGGCCTGGTTATCGGCAATGACTCCGATAACTTCAGCGCCGGCGCCAACTTGATGCTGGTGATGATGAATGCGAAGTCCGGCAACTGGGATGACATCGAGTCGATGGTCAAGAACTTCCAGGATGCTAACCAGCGGATGCGCTACAGCCACAAGCCGGTGGTTTCTGCCCCGCGCGGGCTGACGCTGGGCGGTGGCGCCGAGGTGGCGATGGGGGCGAATGCCATCCAGGCTGCCGGTGAGCTGTACATGGGGCTTGTCGAAGTCGGCGTGGGGTTGATCCCCGGCGGTGGAGGCAACCTGCAACTGATGCGAAATGTGTTCGGGATGCACTCCGATAATTCCGACTTCGAGCCGCTTCCCTTCCTGCAGAAGATCTTCATGACCATCGGTCTCGGCGAGGTGGCCAAAAGCTGCGAGGAAGCCCGAGAGTTCCAGTTTCTGACCGAAACGGATCGGGTCACCATCAACGACGACCACCTGCTGGTTGCGGCCAAGCAGAGGGTGCTGGGCATGGCGGAGAGCAATTTCCGCCCGCCGCGCCCCAGGAAGTTTCGGCTTCCCGGCCGCGACGGCGTCGCCACCATCGACATGATGCTGTACTCGATGCAGCAAAACGAGCAGATCTCGGCGCACGACCGGCTGATCGGCAACAAGCTGGCGAATGTCATCTGCGGTGGCGAGCACGCAAGCACGGCGACGCTGGTCGACGAGCAGACGCTTCTGGATCTGGAGCGCGAGGCGTTCATGTCGCTTTGCGGCGAGGAGAAGAGCCAGGAGCGTATGGCTCACATGCTCCAGCACAACAAGCCGCTTCGTAACTGATCGACGCCCCCCGTGAAGCCGGGGGGGGTTCGCAGGAATTCCCCCGGCTGACGCACCGTTGAAGTCGTATCGAACAGAATTTCCCGGCGCCACAAGCGCCAGCTACTGAGAGGAGAACCTCATGACCATTAAAGACGTTGTGATCGCATCCTACGTGCGAACCCCGTTTACCAAGGCCAAGAAAGGGGGGCTGAAAGACACCCGGCCCGACACCATGGGCGCGGCGGTGATCCGCGAAGCCGTCGAGCGCGCCGACGGTGTCAACCCCGAAGACGTCGAAGACGTGGCCATCGGCTGCGCGATGCCCGAAGGGGAGCAGGGCATGAACGTCGCCCGTATCGCTTCGGTGATGGCCGGGCTGCCGGAGACAACCCCGGCGCTGACGGTCAACCGCTTCTGCTCCTCCGGAGTGCAGACCATCTCTCAGATGGCGGAGCGGATCATGCTCGGAAACATCGACATCGCCGTTGCCGGTGGCACGGAGTCGATGACGATGATCCCCATGGGTGGCAACAAGGCATCGGCGCACCCGGAGCTGATGGAGGAGTATCCCGAGATCTACACGCCGATGGGCACCACCGCCGAGAACGTCGCCCAGAAGTTCGACGTCACCCGCCAGCAGCAAGATGAATTCGCCTACAAGAGCCACCAGAAGGCGGTGGAGGCATGGGAGCGCAACTTCTTCGACGGCGAAGTGATGGCGCTGGACACGGAGATCATCAAAGACGGCAAGCGCCAGTCGATTACGGTCGACCGCGACGACAATCCGCGGCCCGACACCTCCATGGAAGTGCTGTCGAAGCTACCCACGTCGTTCAAACAAAACGGCGGGACCGTCACCCCCGGAAACGCCTCGCCGCTGACCGACGGAGCGGCGGCCACGGTAGTGATGAGCGCCGACAAGGCCGATGAGTTGGGCATCGACCCGATGGGCTACTACCGCGGCTATCAGGTCGCCGGCGTGGCCCCCGAGATCATGGGCATCGGTCCCGTCCCGGCGATTCGCAAACTGCTGGACCACCACGGGATGAGCGTCGACGACATCGATCTGTTCGAGATCAACGAGGCTTTTGCCAGCCAGTCGGTGTACTGCCAGCGCGAACTCGGCATCGACGACGACAAGCTCAACGTCAACGGTGGCGCCATCGCCATCGGCCACCCCCTTGGTGTCAGCGGCACCCGCATGGCCGGCACCATCCTGCGGGCGCTCGAGGAGGCAGACGGCCAGTTCGGCGTTGTCTCCATGTGCGTGGGCGGCGGAATGGGCGCGGCGGCGCTGTTTGAGCGTGTCGGCTGATTCCCTGACGCAGAACGGATGTTCCAGAGATTCGACCCCGCCCTCCCACCGGGACGGTGGGGTCGATTCGTATCCGGGAGTCGCCGCACCTAATGTTTGATCCGATAGGGTACGGTCACGAAGTCAAACCGATCGGGCGGGAAATCCCGTGTGTTCCGAGTGGCCAAATCCAACCCGTGGTGACCTGCGACTGCTGCCTGAAAGGCGTCCGGAAGTTTCCAACCGTGCTCGCGGCGCAGGCGTGCAGCCAGGTCCGCCACTTCGGCGCCGATTGGCAAGAGGCGAAACCGATCCAGTAGCTTTGCTGCAGTCACTTCGTCGGCCGAGTCGAAGCCCGTTAGAACTTCCGCACGGGTGATCGCCGAAATCGCTGCGATCTCACGCACATCGCTCAGATAGTCCGTAGCAGCAGCGATATTGTTGAAATGATCGATTAGGATGACGGAATCCAGAAGTACTGGCTGCAAGGGTTCACCATTCGTCACGAACTCTCCGTTGGTATGCGAGCCCGTCTTCGTTCTTCCACAACCCCTGAGTGCGTTCGAGAAGTGTCTCGAACGGCGGGTCTTCGCGCTGCTCAATCTCCTGCATCAAGTGCAACGCTCGCCTGACGACTTCCGTCATCGGTATGTCCTCGGCGGCGGCGCGTTCCTCGAGCCACTTCTTGTCTTCTTCGCTGATGGAAATCACAGTGCGGATCATCGGCGGCCTCCGGTGATATCAGTTCGGCGACAATGATATCACACCGCGGCGTCTCGGCAAGCCTGAAGAACGTGTTTTGTGCTTCTTGTTTGAAGGAAACCCGGCACTGGGGCGCCGAATAACGGCAAAGGATGGGTCAGCGCAGATGGTCCAGCATGACGACCAACTCCGTGCGGCTCGCCACCCCCAGGCGCCGGTAGATGTTTTTCATGTGCGTCTTCACCGTATGCAGTGACAACTCCAGGGTGTCGGCGATCTCGCGGTTCGTTGCCCCGGCGACGGCATATTCGGCGATCTGGCGTTGGCGCTCTGTCAGCCAGTACTCCGGGCGCAGCTTGATCAATTCCGGGCGTTCCACGCTGACCAGATAACGCACCGATTCGGTGGCATCCAGGCGGGTGAGCCTCACCTCTGCACCGGTGTGAACTTCGATGCCCTCCCTGCCGCCGCCGCGGTCGGCAATGCGAATACGTTCACTTAGATAGCGGCGCTGCTCATCGTTGCACCACCGGGTGAATGTCTCCGAGGCATGTTCGGTGGTGCCCGTCGCATCGAAGACCGCATAGATCCCGTCATCGAGTATTTCCGATTCCAACGCATCGGCTGCGGCCAGACTTGCCTTGAACCGGCCCACCGCTGTCATCGCCCGTTGCTGCTCCCTGACCGAAAACTCCGACTTTCCTCGCCGCATCATCCCCACCCAGCCGATCATCTTGCGGCCGTCGTATAGAGCTGCTCGCATCTGATCAGAAATCCCGATCGGGCCGAGTACATTCCGGTTGATTTCGATGTCATGATACGAGTCTTCGTAGTAGTTTTTCAGTCGCACGAATGCATCGATTTCCTCCCGATCGATATTTGTCGGCAACCAGGGAGCATCGAATGCCTTGCCTTCGCATTCGGTGACCAACTGGTGGACCAACTCCGGATCCCCCGTGCCGGTCAGTCCGGTCAACAGGTGCTCATCGGTTTCGGTGTCGCGTGCGCAGCGAAAAAACAACGCCAAGTCGCAGGAAAAA
>SKMT01000504.1 GCA_007120915.1 Myxococcales bacterium
GAGATCGATATCTTCTGCTCCGAGCAGTCCGACGACGGCTGGGCGTGCAAAACTGACAGTCTGCGCGTGGAATGTCAGGGAGATGAAGCCGCCGCCACCGAAACCTGTACCGCCGGCTGTGAAGACAACGAGTGCGCCGAACCCGAAGAGTCCAACGGCGACAACGGCGACAACGGCGAAAATGGCGACAACGGCGACGACGACAACGGTGACGATGACAATGGCGACGACGACAACGGCGACGACGATGAAGACACATCTGAATCCATCAACCTCGTCACCCAGTCACCGGGCATCGACGGCGGCGGCTGCAGCCACACCGGCGCCGGCGCCACCATCCCAGCGCTTGCGGTGGTATTGCTTCTGCTCGTAGCGCTGCCCCGCCGCCGCTCGGATAACTCGGCGCACTACTTGGTGCCGTAAAGCCTGTCGCCCGCATCGCCGAGCCCGGGAATGATATATCCCTTCTCGTTGAGCTTCTCGTCGAGCGCCGCGGTGTACATTGGCACGTCTTCGTGCACCTCGTGGAAGTGGTCCACCCCTTCCGGTGCCGCCAGCAAGCAGAGAAACTTGATCGACCGGGGGTTAAACTCCTTGATCCGCTCCACCGCCGCGGCCGCCGAGTTGCCGGTGGCCAGCATCGGATCGACGACCAGCACGTCCCGGTCTTCCATCTTCTCCGGGACTTTCAGATAGTACTCCACCGGCTCCAACGTCTCCGGGTCGCGGTACAGTCCGATGTGGCCGACCCGGGCGGAGGGGATCAACTGCAACAGGCTGTCGCCCAACCCGATGCCGGCGCGCAGAATCGGCACGATCACCATCTTCTTGCCCACCAGATGCGGCGCATCCATCTCAGTGAGCGGCGTTTCGATGGTCCGCGTCTCCAGCGGCAACTCTCGGGTAACCTCATAGCCCAGCAGAAGCGCCACCTCGCTCATCAGCGATCGAAACGCTGCCGTCGATGTATCCTTGCGGCGCATCAGCGTCAGTTTGTGCTGAATCAGTGGGTGGTCGATAACCGTGATTTTGTCGGTAGTCTCCATGACATCTCCGCGTGCACGCAAAAAAACAGGAACTCAGCGAACCGGCACCCCGGGAGTAGTGTTGAACCCCCCGCCGGTCAAGTGCTCCCCACCATCTTCCCCGGGGGAGGTCGATGGGGGGTCAGGTGCGACCGGACACCGTAATCAGCGCTCCGCTGACCGACCGCGCCGCCGGGCTGATCAAATACTCCATCAACTCCGCTAACTCCGAGCGCGGCACCCAACTCGAAAAGTCGGCATCCGACATCTCCTCGCGGTTGTTCGGCGTGTCGATCACCGACGGCTGAAGTGCGTTGACCGTAATTTCGGAGTCTTTGACCTCATCGGCCAGCGACCGCGTCAGCGCATTCAGCCCCGCCTTCGTCGCCGCGTAGGCGCTTTCACCGGCGCCGGGGCTGATGGTGGACCGGGAGCTGATGAAGATCAGCCTCCCCTGGCCCTGCTCTTTCATCGGCCCCATCACTGATCGCGCCAAATACAGGCTCGAGCGCAGGTTCACGTCCACCAGAAAGTCGATGTCCTGGGTGGACAGTTCGTCGACGTGGGACCACCGAAACCCGCCGGCGCAGTGGATGACCACGTCGATCTCACCGATTTCCTGGCGAACCGTGTCCACCGCATCGGCAACCACGCCGGGGTCGCTGACATCGACATTCATCCAATGCATCGTGTTGCGCCGCTCATCGTCGACCAGCGCTCCCGGCCCCGGCGCATCGACATCCCAGCCGATGACCTGATCGCCGTACTGCGCAAACTGGCCGATCACCGCCTCACCCAGCGCCCCGCAGGCACCGGTGACCACAATCGTACGCTCACCACGCTCCAGACTCGTCATCTCCATCCTCCATTGGTTGTCAAATTGTCACGAACATCCTGCCCCAATGCATACCGTCGACGGCCCCGGCGGGGCAACCGGGGAGAGAATCGACCATTCCGGGTTTTGCCACCTCCGTCCGATGGGCCAAGGCGCCATCGCTGTTCATGTCGGGCGCTGGACTGCGCGCCCGAGAATGCTCAGGAGCCACGGTCGCGTTGCACAGTGGTTTCTGATCCCCGGCGTTGATATCAGCGTCACAGCTTACTGCACCGGGTAAAGGCTCCCTGCGCGGAGGTTTATCGGTCACGATAGCCTCCCGGCTATCGGCAGTCGGTTTTCCGCGCCGACCACCCGGTTTGGGTCTTACCACCTCCGATCCCCGAACTCCCTCCGGCCGGCGGCCTACGGTCGGTCGGGGCTACGCTCGGGCGAACGGACCTCCTGTGGTCACACCGACCACCGAACACCCACCACCGACCACCCATCACCGACCACCCATCACCGACCATTCCGGGTTTCACCACCGCAAAATCACGAGCACAAGGCACGTGGCTGTATCAGTCAGGCGCAAACAACGCGCCTGAGATGCTCGGGAGCACAAGGCGTCCCTGCGCGGAGGTGATTCGATCTCCGAAGGTTATTCCACCTCCGATCCCACGACCAACCCTCATCAACCAACAACCAATAACCAATAACCAATAACCAATAACCAACAACCAATAACCAATAACGAATAACGAATAACTGAACCTCTGATAATTTCCCGATCCTCACACCGTCTGCTACGCTCAGAACGGTGGCGTGTCTTCAACCGACGATGGCCGATGGCCGATCAGGTACAGTGCCGGGGATGTTCGGCCCGTTTTCGGGTCCACGCCCGCAGTGTACCCGCCGGCTGCACCGAGATCGCCTGTCCCCGCTGTTCGGCGCCGATTCCCCTGCGCGCGAGACCGACGACCGAAAACCTCCCGGCGAAGCGCTCCCCCGACACCAGGCCGGGGTTGAGTTGGAGACCCATCGACTACGCGTCGGTGTTCGGCCGCCCCACCCCTTCGCCTCCGGGCAAACCGGATAGACCGACCACGCCGAAACGCCGCCAGCAACCGCGCACCGCCGGCGCAGACCACGGACCGTCCGAGAACGAACCGACGGACCATCACTCTCCCGACACACAGCGCGGCGCCCCGACACGGTCCCCGGAGTCTGACCGACCCGACGACGTGCGACCCCTGGCGCGCTCGCTGCTTCGCAAACTCGACAAAAAACGAGGAACTTCTACCGCCTCAGCACCGTCGACAGCCCGCGGCGATGTCGAAGCCTCCGGCGCCTCATCCGACACATGGGTCGACGACGACACCATCGACGACGCCGTCGACTCCGCGACGAAGAAGCTGCACGCCACCGAACCCGACCTCGAGAACGAGTTCGAGCCCAACACCGAGATCGAGCCCGACACCAAGATCGACCTCGACACCGAGACCGAGCCCGACACCGAGATCGACCTCGACACCGAGACCAAGAACGACACCGAGTCCGAGCCCGAGATCGAGCCCGAGATCGAGCCGGAGACCGAGCCGCCGACGACGGCCCTTGCCGAGCCGGATGACGATGTGATGGGTCTGGCCGATGAACTCGACGACGAGGCGACATACCGGCTTCGCATCGACGACAAGGTCTACGGCGATCTCGATGCCCCCGATCTGGTGTCGCTGTTTCACCGCGGGGTGTGGGTCGTCGCCGACGAACTGGCCGAAGAAAACGGCGCGTGGATGCCCGTCGAGTCCCACCCGGTGTTCGACAGGCTGCGCCATGTGATCAGCGACGGCGTCATCGGCCTGCTGACCACCCACGGGACTCTCGTAGACCACCGGCCTGTCCCGGACGACGAACCGGCCCCGGAACAACAACAAGAACGGCAACAACCGCCCCCAACACCGACACCGGAAGAACCGACGACAGCAGATTCAGAATCAGCCCCCGACGAGTCGCCAGCGCCCACCGACCCGTCGCCCGCCCCCTCGGCGGCGCCACCACCGTCGCGCTCCACGCTGCCCTGGCTGATCGCCCTGGTCGCCACCGCCGTCGCCGCCGGCGCCATCGTCTACGCCACCGTCGCCGGCCCCTTCGTGGGCGACGAGCCCGCCGTCGAACAGCCCGTCGTCGACGAGCCGGCCA
Organism: Myxococcales bacterium; assembly: GCA_007120915.1. Lineage (GTDB taxonomy): Bacteria > Myxococcota_A > Bradymonadia > Bradymonadales > Bradymonadaceae > SLJM01. The sequence continues at coordinate 4,039 of SKMT01000504.1, forward strand.
TCGTGCCCGAAGAACCGCCGCCCCCGGATGCGACGGACGTCGAAAAAGCGGTGCACTACGCCGCCGCCGGGGTCACCACCGCCGCCGCCCCCTCCACCAGGGAGCTGGCACAGCAGGCGCTCGACGACGGCGCCTATCCCGAAGCCCGCCAGCTTGCGGCACGCTACGTCGTCGAGACCGGCGACACCGAACCGGTCCAGCCGATCTTCGACGACGCCGTGGTCCTCGACCCACAGCTCGACCACGAGCTTCGCAACGTGATCCCCGATGTCGAAATCGACGCCATCGCCCCCATCACCGAGGGCGCCTCGATCACCCTGCGATTCCAGCAGGACGGCCACGACCGCTACGCCTTCAAAGCCGATCGCGACGAGTGGCAGGATGGCTGGCGCGTCGAAGTCGCCGCCTACAAACTCTGCGAATTGCTGGTCTGCGATCTCGACTTTCCCTCTCATGAAGCCGCGCGCGTCAGCCGCGAGAACTTCGACGAGCTGTACGGGCGCGTCGACAGCCCCACCCAGCAACGCTACGCCGATCAGCGCTTCGACGAGCTGATCTGGCATGAACGCCAGGATCCGGACGGCACGGAACGCGAATATCTGTACGGCGTGCTCAAAGAGTGGGTGCCCCACTACACCCGCTGGCCCATCGAACACGTCGGGCCCTGGCGCAGTTGGCTCGACGCCACGCAACCTGCCGACGAAGTATTCGACGAGGACGTCGAGGACTTCCTGGGGCGGCTCTCCAGGGTGTATGACGGGCGCTTTATCGGCGGGCTACGCCGCGAAACCCGGGGTCACTCCCCCCGCGATCTTGCCCGCCAGGTCTCGATTCTGCACACCTTCGATTACCTGACGCTCAACTACGATCGCCACAGCCAGGTCGAGGACTACTTCGGGACCAACGCCCACTTCGCCGACGGCCGGTTCGTGCCCATCGACAACAGCGCCGCCTTTCAGCGCGTCGAATTGCGCGTACCGATCATGGACCGGCGCATCCGCAACGTCTCCCGGTTCAGCGACACCATGATCGCCACCATCCGGCTTCTCGACCCGGAGGTGGTCAACCCCGTGCTCTTCCCCGAGCCCACCGCCCGCGAACGCCGGCGCCTCGAGCTGTTCTGGACCCAGCGCGACAAACTGCTCGACTACGTCGACGAGCTGGTCGACGAACACGGCGAAGAGGCGGTTCTGGCGTTTGATTGACGGCCGAATGGTCCACCCGCCGGATTTACCGGAAGGCCAGATACCCAGCGGGTTTGCCGCACGCCCGAATACCCACCGGATTTGCCGCACGCCCGAATCACGAGCACAAGGCACGTGGCTGTATCAGTCAGGCGCAAACAACGCGCCTGAGATGCTCGGGAGCGCAAGGCATCCCTGCGCGGGGGTGAATTCGATCTCCAACGGTCATTCCACCTCCGATCCCCGAACTCCCTGCGGCCGGCGGCCTACGGTCGGTCGGGGCTACGATCGGGTGAACGAACCTCCTGTGGTCACACCGAACACCCAACGCCGACCACCCAACACCCACCACCGACCACCCAACACCCACCACCGA
>SKMT01000592.1 GCA_007120915.1 Myxococcales bacterium
CCGCTTCTTTTGCGAGAATGTACGACATGCGACAGACGCTGTACCAAATTCGAATCGGCAGTTGGCAACAGAGATCCTGCTATGTGCTTGCGGCAGTGGCGGCGCTGATGATGACTGCGCTTCCAGCCGTGGCCTTCGGGCAGGGCGAGGCGAGCACCGACGATCCCGGTGTGGTCGAGGACGTCGACCAGATCGACGAGGAGATCGAGGGGGCGAACCCGTCGGACCAGGACATCGCCGAGGCCGAACAGGAGGGCAATGTCATCACGCCCGACGATCTGGATCCGCACGAGCGCTATGACTTGCCGCCGAACTTCGATCCGAGCTTTCGGCCCCGGCAGATTCCCCGGGACACCCGGGTGACCATCGACTTTCGGGACGCGAACCTGGAGGAGGTCGTCAAGTTCTTCTCGGGGGTGATGAGCATCAACTTCATCGTCGCCGACAGCCTGGCGGCCGACCAGTCGATCACGATCATTTCGCCCGAAGAGGTGACCGTCGAAGACGCCTATCGGGCGTTTATGTCGGCGCTGGAGATGAACGGGTTGACCATTGTGCCCCACGGGCAGTTTCTGAAAATTCTGGAGGCCGACCAGGCGATCTCGGAGCCGCTGGTGCCCTACGACATGCACGATGACATTCCGGCGGAAGCGCGGATGGTCACCGGCATCATTCCCGTGGAGAACGCCGACATCGAGCAGATCGAAGAGGTCATCAGCAACTTCACCTCCGACCACGCCACGATCATCCGGTACCAGTCGAGTCTGATCATCAACGAAAACGCCGACAATCTGAGGCGTCTGCGGGCGATGATCCAGCGGCTCGACGAGGGGGATTCGGTATCCAACCACTACGTCTACCAGGTGCGTTACGCCGATGCGACGGCGATCGAAGAGCAGCTCCGCGAGATCTTCGGAGAAGACGACGAAGAGGCCGACGAGGCCCAGAGCGCCCGGGAGCGGCGCCGTCAGCGCCGCCGCGACGATGAAGAGACCGATGATACGGCGGACTTCGACGACATGGACGTGCGCATCGACAAGATGGTCGCCGACGAGCGCACCAACCAGTTGATCATCGTCGCCAACGAGCGCTCCTTCGATCGCATCAAGGAGATGATCGAGATCCTGGACGTGGAGACCGCCGTGGGCGGGGAGGTACACGTCAAGTTCCTGGAGTACGCCAACGCCGACGAGCTGGCATCGACGATGTCAGAGTTGGAGACGGGAGCGACCGGCAACGACGAGGAAGGCGGAGTGGCGTCGCTTCTTCAGGGGGAGGTCCAGATCACGGCACACGAGCCGAACAACGCGCTGGTGGTGGTGGCCTCGCCCCGGGATTTCATGGCCTTAGAGGACGTGATCAACCAGTTGGACCGGCCACAGCGCCAGGTGTACGTCGAAGCGGTGATCATGGAGGTTGGGCTGGACGTCAATCGACGGCTCGACGTGGGGATGACCACCGGGTTTGGCGCCGATCTGGGCTTTATGATCCCCGACAGTGTCATCGAAGACGGGCGCGTCGACGACACCACGGGCGTCGGTTTTGCGGGCGCGCAGTTCGACATGGAGAACTTTGACTTCGCCCAGGGATTGGGACTGGGGCTTTTGGGGCCGTCCGTACAGCTTCCGGGTACCGAGATTTCGTTGCCGGCGGTGGCGTTGTTGCTGCAGGCGACGCAGACCGACGACTCGGTCAACGTGCTGTCGACGCCGTCGATTCTGACAATGGACAACGAAGAGGCGGAGATCATCATCGGTGAACGGGTGCCCATCGCTCAGGGCATCGGAGCCGGTGGTGGAGGCGGCGCCGGTGGCCTCGGAAGTCTGCTGGGGCTCGGCGGGCTGACCGGCGGGCTCGGGGATATGGACCAGCTTCAGCAGGGTCAGCAGACTCGCGACGCGACAAGAACCACCGGAGCCGGCCAGGATCTAGGTGATCTCGCCGGAGGCATGGGAGCGCTCGGTGGGCTCGGTGGGCTCGGCGGGCTGCTCGGAGGCGGGTTGACCACACCGGTGACCTACGAGGATGTCGGTATCGAGCTGCGGATTCTCCCGCAGATCAACGAGAGCGACTACGTGCGCCTGGAGGTCGACCAAGAGATCAGCGACCTGGCCGGTGCCGGTTTCTATCCGACGAGAACGCGACGCAACGCTCAGACGACGGTGCTGGTACGTGACCAGTCCACGATTGTGATCGGTGGGCTGATGCGAGATCAGGAACGCGAGACCGTCGAAAAGGTGCCGTTTCTCGGTGACATCCCGGTGCTGGGAGCGCTGTTCCGAAACACCGACGTGACCACTCAGAAGCAGAACCTGATTCTGATGCTCACCCCCTACATCATCGAGGGCGAGCAGGACATGCAGGCGATCTACGACCGGAAGATGGAAGAACGACGGGAAGTGATGGAGCTGTTTGCGAAGCGCGACCGGGAGTACCACCGGCATGTAGATTACCGCAAAAAGTCGGGGCTTCTGGACCGGATGCGCGCCGAGATCGACGAAGCGCGTATGGAGGAGGAGGCGCGCGAAGATGCGCTCGAGGAGTTTGAGCAGCACGGGCCGCGCTACCGAATCCTCGGCGGCGGTGCTCCGGAACAGCAGGAGCAGCAGCAAGATCCGGTCGAAAATCACGGCCCCGCCGAACCGGATGCCGACATCCAGGTTGGCCCCGACGACCAGCCGGACCAACCGGATCAGCAGGATGCTGAGGACGATGCGGTCGAAGAAGACGACGATACCGACGACGAGTAACCGCGATGTACAACCGTCAAAAACTGGGTGAAATCCTCATCGACATGGGCAAGCTCAACGCCGGGCAGCTCGATCACGCCCTGTCGATGCAGGCCGAAAAGGGGGGACGGATCGGCGAGGTGCTGGTGCAGATGGACTTCGTCGTCGAGGAGGACGTCACCCGGGCGCTGGCCCGCCAACTCGACGTGCCCTGCGAGACGGCCATCGATGTCGATGAGGTTGACCTGGATCTGCTCGAAGAGTTTCAACTCGGCTGGGCCAGAGAGCACGGAGTGCTGCCCTACGAGGCGCGAAACGGGCATGTGCTGGTGGCCACCGATGATCCGCTGGAAGTGGAGGTGCTCGACGAAGTGCGGATGATGCTGACCACCGATGAGATGGTGGAGGTGGTTCCGGTGGTGGTGCCGCCGACGGAACTCAATGAGGCGATCAACGAGGCATTCGACCGCAAGAGCCGCCGGCTCGGCGGTGGGCTGGATGACCTGGAAGAGGAGGAGTCTCCGTCAGGCGAAGAGGCGGAGCTGAACATCAATGACCTGCTCGATGCGGCGGACGACGAAGAGGCGCCGGTCATCCGGTTCGTCAACAGCCTCTTCGTGCAGGCTGTGCGTGAGCGGGCCAGCGACATCCACATCGAGCCGGGCGAAGAGGACATCACGGTGCGGTTTCGCATCGACGGGGTGCTCAAGGAGATCGCCCACCCGCCGAAGCGGTTTCACTCCAGCATCATCACGCGCATCAAGATTATGGCCGGGCTGAACATCGCCGAAAAACGGCTGCCCCAGGACGGTCGGATTCGCATTAAGATGGCGGGCAAAGACATCGACATTCGTGTGGCCACCGCCCCGGCGGTGCACGGCGAGCGCATTACGATGCGTCTGTTGGACAAGTCGGCGGTGCTTCTGAACCTGCGCGACATCGGGATGGCCGACGATCATCTGGACCAGATGCTCGATCTGATCTTCAACCCTCACGGCATCATCCTGGTCACCGGGCCCACCGGTAGCGGTAAGACGACGACGCTGTATTCGTCGCTCTCCGAGATCAACAGCCCGGACAAAAACATCCTGACCATCGAGGATCCCGTCGAATATCAGCTCGAAGGGATCAGCCAGATGCAGGTCAACCCCAAGATCGACCTCGATTTCGCTCGGGGGCTCAGAAGTTATCTGCGCCACGACCCGGACGTGATCATGGTCGGTGAGATCCGTGACATCGAGACCGCGGAGATGGCGATTCAGGCGTCGCTGACGGGTCACCTGGTCTTCTCGACGCTGCACACCAACGACGCCGCCGGAGCGTTTACCCGGCTGACCGATATGGGCGTGGAGCCCTTCCTGGTCAGCTCCACGGTGATCGCGACGATGGCCCAGCGGCTGGTGCGGCGGCTCTGCCCGGAGTGCCGAGAGGCGTACCAGCCCCGCGCCGAGGAGATCGCCGAGATCGGGCTGACCTTCGATGACATCGAACAGAAGGCCGGCGGCAGGATCTTTCGCCCCGGTGAAGACCCGAACTGCGAGGCATGTCTCGGGCTGGGCTACAAGGGCCGGATGGGTATCTACGAGATCCTGGGGGTCGGCGACGAGGTGCGAAAGCTGGTGATGAACCGGGCGGACACCTCGGAGATCAAGAAGCTGGCGTCGCGCAAGGGCGTTCGAAATCTGCGCGAAGACGGGGCGCTGAAGGTGCTGGATGGTCACACCAGCATTGAAGAAGTGTTGAGAGTTACGCAGGAAGACATGGAATGAATGAACCTGTTTTATGTGCGAACGGTAAGATCGCTCGCTTGTTAACATCTCGGTGATCCATCGGATCGATTTATGCCGGTTTACGAGTACAAAGGAAAAAATCAGGCGGGCAAGAAGGTCAAGGGGATTGAAACCGCCGAAAACAAGCAGAGCCTGCGTCGTCAGCTCCAGGCGCAGGGGATCTTTATCACCGACATCTACGAGGGCAGAGGTGGCCGCGCGAAGGCGGACAAGGACGTCGATTTCGGGCGTCTGTTCGAGCGGGTTACCCTGCAGGATATCGCGATTTTGACCCGCCAGCTCGCCACGTTGCTGCGGGCGGGGATTCCGCTGGTGGATGCGCTGTCGGCGCTTACCGACCAGGCCCAGAAAGATGAGCTGAAGCGGGTGCTGTCCGATGTGCGCCGCAAGGTCAACGAGGGGTCGTCGCTGGCGAACGCCATCGAGGACCACGACCAGTATTTTTCGAATCTGTACGTCAACATGGTGCGCGCCGGGGAGAACTCGGGCAACCTGGACCTGGTGCTGGAGCGGCTGACCGGGTTTCTGGACGCCAGTCTGGAGACGCGGGGCAAAGTCATTGCCGCGATGTTCTACCCGGTGTTGATGATCGGCATTGCCCTGTTGGTGATGCTGTTCATCTTCGTGTTCGTCATCCCCAAGGTCACCGCAATTTTCGAAGACCAGGGCGAAGCGCTGCCGATGATCACCCAGGTGATGATGGGGATCAGCGCCTTTCTGAGTAACTGGTGGTTCATTTTGATACCGGGCACGATCCTGGCGTGCTGGGGATTCTGGCACTGGAAGAACACCCCGGAGGGCAAGGACAGTTGGGACCGGTTTATCCTGAAGGTTCCACTGTTCGGGGATCTGGTCATGAAGATCTCGATCTCCAGGTTCGCCGGCACGCTGAGCACGCTACTGGCAAGTGGAGTGCCGCTGTTGACGGCGATGGATATCGTCAAAAACGTGCTGGGCAACAACCGGCTCGAAGAGGTCATTGAGGACGCGCGGGTGAACATCCGGGAGGGCGAAAGCATCGCCAAACCGCTGCAGCGCTCCGGGGAGTTTCCCCCGCTGGTCAC
>SKMT01000203.1 GCA_007120915.1 Myxococcales bacterium
AGCTCAACTGCCCCTCGCACACCAACCGTGTAGACGACCGCCCACTTATGGTGTACACCATACCGCGCTGCTGTCATGCCCATTGTATCCCGCAGTATCCGAGGCGAATGATGATGCGAACTGCCTGCGTTACCGCTTTTGTCGCCGCCCTATTTCTGGCGGCCGCTCCCGCCGTCGCCGACGAACCGGCCGACGACGCCGACAACCCCGACCCCGCCGAAGAGTTCGAGGGCCCGCCGGGCCAACTCGCCTTCGCCGAAGCCTTCTACGACCCGGACACCGACGTGAAGGTGCTGGGCAACCTGGAAGAAGAGGACCGCTGGACCCTGCACATCGGCGGCTACCACCGGATCGGGTTCACCCACATTCAGGCCGACGAGGACCACGAGTTGTTCGGGCGCAACGACGGCTTCGCGCTCTCTGACGCCCGGCTGAGCCTGCGCGGGCAGATGGACAATGGCCTCGGCTTTATCACCACGCTGGACGCCGGCGCCCGGCTGATGCGCACCACCCCCGACTCCCCGGTCGAGGAGCTGGCCGTGCGGCTGACCGACGCCTACGTCTACTACGCACCGCTGGACCATTTCCTGGAGTTTAACCTCGGCCAGTTCAAAGCCCCCTTCGACGCCGAGGATCTGATCTCGACGGCGGACATGCTGTTCATCAACCGCTCCGTGGCCAACCGCGGAGTCCAGGATGTGGAGGGCTTCAACGTCGCCGGCATGACCCAGGACCGCCAGATCGGGCTTCAGGCCCGCGGGTCGGTCCCCTTCATCGACATCGCCGGCCCCGAGGGCGACGACGAGCCGCTGGGCATCAGCTACGCCGCCGCGCTGACCAACGGCAACGGCCCCAACGTCTCGATGAACGAAAACAGCCGATTCGCCGGCTACGGGCGGCTGGCGCTGACCTGGGGCGACATCGTCTCTCTTGGCGGCGCCGCCTTCTACAACCCCCGCACCTTCGGCGACCCCCCGGATATGATCGACCGCAACATCTCCGGCTGGACCGCCGATGTGCAGGCGAACCTGATGGGCTTCTCACTGCTGGCCAACGTCGTCAGCGAAACCCGGGAAGTCCCCGAAATCGAACAAGATCCCGAAACCACGGGCCTGGGCTACCAGGTTCAGGTCGCCTACGAAGAACCGTTCTTCGGCATCCAGCCCGCCTACCGCTTCGCCTTCTACGACCCCACCGAAGATCACGGCGGCGAAGGCGAAGACGATCTGTTCGAGGATGATGCGCTGACCTACCATACCATCGGGCTGAACTATAACGCCCGCGACTACCCGCTTCGGCTGATGGCGAACTACACCCTCAAATTCGAGGAAGAGGCCCGTCAGCTCGACAACGACCAGCTCGACTTGATGCTTCAACTGCAGTGGTAACCCCCCGCGAGTCTGACCATGTCTGACAATTGCAGCACTTCCGTCTGGCGCTTCCGCTGGATGGCCTTCGCCCTTCTGGCCGCCGCCACCGTCGCCTCCGCAGGCATGCTTCTTGTTGCCTGCGAAGACGACGCGCCCCCCGAGGCCCGCGCCTACCAGACCACCCACCGCACCCAGTTGATCGGTGGTCCCGGCGCACTGGGCGAGGTCGGCGACTACGTCATCGAAAACGACCAGATCCGGCTGGTGGTCCAGGACCTGGACTACAACCGGGGCACCGGCCTGTTCGGCGGCTCGCTGATCGACGCCGACCTGGTTCGCCAGGACGGCGAAGGTGATCCCTTCGGGGGCAACGGCAAAGACACCTTCCAGGAGATGTTCCCCATCTTCCTCGCCGAGGTCATCGACCCCGAGGAGATCGTCATCGCCGACCCTGCCGACATGGACCGCGATGATATCTCCGGCGACGCCGCCGTGCTCGAAATCCGCGGCTACGGCGGCGAGTTCGTCACCATGGCCCGCTTCTTCAACCACGCCATGATCAACGCCTACGACGCCTGGGAACAATTCGACCACATCACCGATGGTGGGCTCCCCCACTCCGACGGCGATCCACTTGTGGAGTTCACCGCCCGCTACATTCTGGAGCCCGGCGACCGGCATGTTCGCTTCGAAACCGAAATGACCAACCTCGATGACGGCACACTGACCTTCCCCAGCGACATCGTCACCGGGCTCGCTGACTTCATCGTCGAGGATCTGTTCGGCGAAGACGTGGACATCGACTTCGACGAATTCGTCGTCCCCACGGGCACAGCCCTCGGCGTCGGCGCCTACAACAGTGTATTTGTGCCCGGCATCGGCTTCGATGTGCAGTACGGGCTGGAAGACTCGTTTGCCGAAAACCCCGTCGACCTGCCGGCGCTACCCGGGCAGATTACCGACATCATCGCCTCGTCGAGCGACCAGGGCGTCAGCTATGGCTTCGCCGCCGCCCCCGACCCGGAGGGCAACTATTTGCAACAACAGTCGAGCTTCTACGAGGACAACGTCGACGGCGAATTGGACGACCGTTCGTTTCTGTTCCTCACCGAGTTGGCCGGGTTCGCACTCAGTTTCAGCCACGGCATCCCCGAGGAGCTCGCCCCCGGCGACTCGTTCACCACCGCCAATTACTTCATCATCGGTCCCGGCGACGTCGCCAGTCTTCGCGATGAGTTGTACGACGTACACGGCGTCGACACTCACACCGTCACCGGCCGCGTGCGCAACGACGCCACCGGCGAACCCGTCGGCGACGGCGCCGAGGTGCTTCTGTACGAAGCCGCCGACAGAAGCTGCGACGCCGACGACGACCCCTACATCTTCAACCAGGCAAAAACCCGCGCAGAAGGCTACGTTGAATTCGAGCTGCCGGCGACCGACGGCGGCTCCGGCTACGACTACTGCTATCGCACCCGCTACCAGGGCGACACCGGGGACTTCGTGGGCTTTAACCTCAGCGACGGCGACACGACGCAACTGAACATGTCCGCCCCCGGCCACGGCCGCGTCGAAGCCTTCATCGTCGACCAGTCCGGCAATCCCATCCCTGCGAAGATGACCATCGCCGGGACCTACGAGCCTGTCGAAGACCTCAATCCCCGACACTATCTGTTCGACGCGGTCGCCGGAGAGCGGTGGCTGACCTCCGAAACCGTCGATCTGGTCCCGGGCGAAGAGACCGAGTACATCGAGATGATCGAGTTCTCCGGCGCCGACGGCCACGCCTCCGCGAACGTGCGCCCCGGCGAGTACACCGCCTACTTCTCCCGCGGCAACGAGTACGGCATCACCGAAAAAGAGATCGAAGTCACCCCCGGGGGCATCACCCGCCTGAACGTGGAGGTCGAACGCCAGATCAACCCCGACGGCTACCTCTCCGGGGACTACCACATGCACGCCCAGGGCTCGGTGGACAGCTCCCTGGACTACAACCGGCGCGTCGTCAGCATCGCCGGCGAAGGCGTCGAAGTGGTCGTCGCCTCCGACCACAACTACATCTCCGATTACATGCCCTACATCTACCGCAACGAACTCACCCCGTTTTTGCGGTCCGTCATCGGCCTGGAGCTGACCACCATGGAGGCGGGTCACTTCAACGCCTTCCCCCTTCGCCAGGACATCGCCTCCCAGTCGCGCGGCTCCGTGGAGTGGCAAAACCACCCGCCCGACGAGATCTTCGATCGTCTCCGCGAGATGGGCTCCGTCAGCGAAGAGGACACCATCATCCAGGTCAACCACCCTCGCGACGGGCTGCTCGGCTACTTCGGACAGCACAACGTCGACCCACTCACCGGCATCGCCGATCTGCCCATCAACACCCTCGACGACCCGGGACCCATCGAAAAAGCCACCTCCTCCGCCATCGCCTCCTCCGGGCCCGCCTTCGCCGAAGAGCTCGATGACGGCGGATATCGCTCCACCTTCAGCTACGACTTCGACGCCATCGAACTGTACAACGGCAAGCGCGTACACCTGTTGCATCACTTCCGCATGCCCTTCGACCGCGATGAGATGCCCGAAGAGATCCGCGACCAGATCGACGACGAGACCTACGAGTCGCTCCCCGAACAAGAGGGCGTGATCCTCTGCGACGGCGATGACGTCGCCTACCCCGGAGCGCTCGACGACTGGTACAACTTCCTGAACTACCCCGACCCCGACGGCATCTACCGTAAACACACCGGCACCGCCAACTCCGACAGCCACCACTACGGCACCCCCGACGACCCGGAGCCCGGCTCGCCGAGAAACTACTTCTACGCCGGACACAACGACCCCAGGAAAGCGACGCCGGAGCAGTTGTCCCAGGCTCTTCAGGACAACCACAACATCTCCACCAACGGTCCCTTCGTGAACATGAGCGTCGACGGCGAGCCCATCGGCTCCACCGTCAGCGCCGATGACGGCACCGTCGACATCGACATCGTCATCAAAGCCGCCGACTGGGTCATCGGCGACGACGGATTCACCTACGACATCATCGCCAACGGCGAGTGGATCGAATCGGGCATCCCCGTCGCCCCCGAACAATTCGAGGACAACGTCTATACCACCACCCACGAGGTCGACCTCGATGAGCTCGACGACTTTCTGTGGGGCGACGACGAGGTGCGCGACACCTGGTTCGTCATCGAAGTGCACGGCGACACCAACCTCTACCCCGTGGTCCAACCCGCCGAGATCCCGCAGATCCCCTTTGAGGAGGCACTCGGCGAGCTCGGCGCCGCATTCGGCGTGGGCGAAACCCCGGATGGACTCGCCCCCGCGGAAGTCACCGACATCCAACCCTTCGCGTTCACCAACCCCATCTGGGTGATCGACGACCGCGACGGCGAAAACCGCACCGAGTTCACCCCTCCCGAACCTCCCATCGCCGAGTGCATCGACGACGAGTTCCAGCAGGGGGCGCTGGTTGACCCCGACGAATACATCCCCTTCGGCACCCGCCGACTCGACGCCAAGAGCGTCGACATGCACTTTCACAGCCACGATGATCTAAAAATCATCCAGGGCGAACGAGGTCAGATGCGGGATGTGCGCACCATGTTCCAGCACTGGCACGGCCACTGATCAACCGTCATGTTCAGACGACAACCTGCACATCTGACCCTCTTCGCACTGCTCGCCGCCGTGGCACTTCTGGCGGTGCCGATCTCATCGGCGGCCCACGACTTCGAGCCGGAGCGCGAAGTGCTCATCCAGGTGTTCCCCGAACACATCGACGTGATGATCGTCTACGCCGAAGCCCCCGGCGAGCGCACCGACTTGTTCGGCGCCCAGTTCGGGCTGGTCTTCGGCGACGCCGTCGACGAGGCATTCGAAGATCTGGCCGCCCGCGCCGTGCTGCCCAGGATGCTCGACGGGCTTCGTTTCGAAGTCGAAGGTGAAGTCGCCGAGACCGGCGAACCTCAGGTCAAGATCGACCAGCAAGACGACCACTTCAGCGCCGCCGCCTTCGTGCGCTACGAGCTCGATGAGATGGACGAGGATCACCGGCGCACCTTCATTGTGCGCGCCGACGACCGCCCGTTTCTGAACACCGATGTCGTCATCTACGGAGGCGACGGAGTCGAACCGATCGAAGCCGATGCCCCTCGCGTCGACGGCGTGGACGCTCACCAATTCACG
>SKMT01000440.1 GCA_007120915.1 Myxococcales bacterium
GCAGATCTCTCTATTTGCCGACTCGGGGTATCTATTCCGTGAGCAGGTCACCATGAGCGGAGTGGTCCCCCAGGTGTCGGCGATGGTGGGCCCGGGGGCTGCGGGAACCGCCTACATTCCGGGGCTTGCGGACTACGTGCCGATGGTCACGGGGACCAGCTCCATGGCGCTTGGTGGTCCGCCGCTTGTGAAGGCCGCCGTCGGCGAGGATGTGGACGAACAGGATCTGGGCGGGGCGAAGGTGCACAACAAACACTCCGGCGTCGCCGATCAGATGTTCGAGACCGACGAGGAATGCCTCGATTCGATCCGCGAGTATCTGAGCTATTTCCCCCAGAACTGCGAGCAGAAGCCCCCGGGCTATGACGCGGAGTTCACCGAGGACGAGGGTCGCGACGAGGAGGGCGAAATCCGCGAGAAACTGCTGGATGTGCTCCCCGAGGGCAAACGCCGCGCCTACGACATGCACAACCTGATCGAGTGTGTGGTCGACGACGGTGAGTTCTTCGAGATGAAGCCGAAGTTCGCGAAGAACCTGACCACCGTGTTTGCCCGCATCGGTGGCCGGCCCGTGGGCATCGTCGCCAACAACCCCAAGTACTACGGCGGGGTTCTGGACAACGACTCGGCGGACAAGGCCGCCCGGTTTGTGAACCTGTGCGACAGCTTCAACATCCCGCTGGTGTTTTTGCAGGACGTACCGGGCTTCATGATCGGCAGCAAGGTCGAAAAGCAGGGCATTATCCGCCACGGCGCGAAGATGCTGTTCGAGGTGTCGAAGGCGACGGTGCCCAAGATCACCGTGATCGTGCGCAAAGCCTACGGCGCCGGCTACTACGTGATGTGCGGCAAAGCCTATGAGCCGGATCTGCTCGTCGCCTGGCCCACCGCCGAGATCAGCGTGATGGGCGCGGAGGGAATGGTGTCGATCTTCGCCCGCAAGATGCTGGAGGGCAATCCCGACGCCGACGAGATGAAGCAGCAACTCGTCGACGCCATCGAGCCCTACATCGACATCTACAAGGTCGCCGGCCGGGGATTGATCGACGAGGTCATCGACCCGCGGGAGACCCGCGACTACATCATGGCCGGGCTGGAGTTGGCGAAGCACAAGACCGTGGAGCGCCCACAGCGTAAGTCCGGAGTTCGGCCGGTGTGACCGTTGTGACCGTTGAACGGCAAACAGCAAAAGGCCCGGGAGACTCCCATCTCCCGGGCCTTTTTGTGTTCAGTCAGGTCAACGTGTCAGGGAACAGACACCGGTTCGGAGACATAACGGGTCTCGTCTCCCAGTCTGCTGTTCTGATTGGAGCCCCAGGACCATCCGGAGCCGTCGGAGCGTACACCGTGGGTATGCTGTTCGCCGAGGTCGAAGGCGATCCAGTCATCGTCGTCGCCGATCTGTCTGGGGGTCCGTTCATTGCCGTCCTCACCGACGCCGAGCTGACCCTGCTGGTTGTGACCCCAGCACCAGAGGGTGTCGTCGTCGCGGCTCGCGCAGGTGTGTTCACCGCCGGCGACGACGGAATCCCAGTTGTCGTCGTCACCGACCTGTTCGGGGGAGGTGGCTCTGAAGTTGTCCAGCTCATCGATATCATCGGCGATGCCGAGTTGTCCCCTGACGCCATAACCCCAGCACCAGAGGGTCCCGTTGGTACGAACCGCACAGGTATGCTCTTCGCCGGCAGAAACCTGATGCCAGTTGGTGTCAAAGCCAATCTGTTCGGGAGCATCGTAGTCGTCAGTATCATCCAGGCCCAACTGGCCTTGGCCGTTGCCACCCCAGCACCAGAGAGTTCCGTCATCATGGACCCCGCAGGTATGCTCTTCGCCTGCTGAGACGTCGATCCAATCTTCCTCATCACCGACCCGGGTGGGGGAATGGTGGTCGCCGCCGACCTCGCCGACGCCGAGCTGACCCGGCCAGTTGCGACCCCAGCACCACAGTTGCCCACCGGCGCGCAGCGCACAGGTGTGTCTCAGCCCCGTTGTTATCTGGTCCCAGTTGGTGTCGGCGCCGACCTGCTCGGGGGTGTCGCGTTCATCCGTATCGTCCGTGCCCAACTGGCCGTCATGGTTGTTGCCCCAGCACCAGAGGGTGTCGTCGCTGCCGAGCGCGCAGGTGTGGCGATCGGAGGCTGATATGCTGCGCCAACTGTCGGCGCCGGTGTCGAGTCGGGTGGGAGAGACGTAATTTGTGGCTTCGCCGATACCGAGTCGTCCGTGGCCACCGTGGCCCCAGCACCAGAGTTCATCGTCGGAGGTTATGGCGCAGCCGTGGCGATACCCGGCAGCGACGTCGGAGAGTGATTCGTCTACCGCCAGGGGGAACGGCGAATTCTTGCTACCGCCCTCGATTCCGGTTCCGAGCCGACCCAGCGACTGGGAGCCCCAGCACTTCAACGTGCCATCGTCGGTAAGTGCGCAGCTATGATCTTCACCGGCGGATGCGAGCTGAAAATCGAGTTCGGTGTCGACCTGTTGCGGGGTGTCATAGCTATCCCAGGAGCCGTGTCCCAGTTTTCCCCAGTTGCCGCTGCCCCAGCACCAGAGGGTCCCGTTGTCTCGAGTTGCACAGGTGTGGAAATCCCCACTGGATGTGGATTCCCAGTTGGAATCGATTCCAACCTGTTCTGGGGTGTCGTAGTCATCGTCGTCTCCGTGACCCAGTTGCCCCCACAGATTGTTACCCCAGCACCACAACGTGTCATCGCTGCGAATCCCGCAGGTGTGGCGCTCGGATACTGAGATATCGCTCCAATTGTCGTCGCTGCCAACCCGCTCGGGGCTGCTTGCTTGATCGTCGTCGCCCAGGCCCATGGCCTCGCCGAATCCCCAGCACCAGAGGGAGTCGTCGTCGCGAATCCCACAGGTGTGGTACTTGCCGGCTGAAACGTTGTTCCAGTCGTCGCCGCCGACCTGTTCGGGGACGTCTCGTTCGTCGGTGTCCCCAACTCCGAGCGGGCCGCCCCTGCCCCAGCACCAGAGGGTGCTGTCGGTGCGCACGGCGCAGGTATGATCCGCGCCGGCGGAGACGGACTGCCAGTCATCACCGCCTCCCACCTGCAGGGGAACCGGTGCGTCGTCGGTGTTACCCTGTCCCAACTTGCCGTCGCTGCCCCGGCCCCAGCACCACAGCGTGTTGTCTGCGCGAACCGCACAGGTGTGTACCTCGCCCGCCGATACAACGTTCCAGTGGTCGTCGGAACCGACCTGTGTCGGAGATAGGCGATGCTCTTCATCGCCCAGGCCGAGTTGAGATACGTTGTTGCCTCCCCAGCACCAGAGGGTGTCGTCGTCGGCGATCCCACAGGTGTGAAACATGCCTGTGGTCACCGACGTCCATTCGACACTGAAGGTGACATCGTCGCCGTAGACACGATCGACATCATTTTCGGCCCAGGCGCGTACGTAAAAGGTTTGGCCCGGCATCAGCTCGTCGAAGGTCGCCTCGAAGATCCCGTCGTCGTCGGGGTCATCTGCCGAATCGCAGTCCGTCGGCTCGGCGTCGACCCCGGTGCAGAAGCCGACCTCGGTGGCCGCCGGCTCTCCCGGGTCAATAACCTCGCCTCTCAAGGTGGCCCCATCGGTGGTCACCGCTTCCACCGACAGTGTTTCGACCTCGGGAGAGGTCGAACTGTCATTGTTTGTGTTGTCGTTGCTGTCGTTGTTGTCGTCGTTGTTGTCGTCGTTGGCCTGGTTCTCGGCGTTGGATGACGGCTCGGAGCGTTCGGAATCGTCACCGCAGCCGACCACGGTGACCAGGCCTGCCAGGCAGAACACAACCAGAAGCGTAAATCGGAATCGTTTCGGGATCATAGTACACAGCTCATCAACAGTTGAGGTTAACGGGGCCAAGAAATCGGCATCAAAAGCAGTTCGCTCGACGAAGTGTTGAGAATCGGTTCCTTGACTGAATGGGCTTGCAGACCTGCAACCATAACCAGTGTGGTGGCGGTTCTCAAACTGGCGATGCTGTCCGATGGCGTACAAAATAAAACCGGCCGACCCTTGCGGGCCGGCCGGTCTGAGCCGCTGTCGTTTACTCAGGGACTCAGTCCCAGTCGACGTCTACGTCCTCATCGTACTCTCCGGAGTCGTCGACGTCTCCGTCGCCTTCGTCATCGAAGAATTCGATTTCGTAGCGGATGTAGTCGGTGTCTTCGCGCGGTTCGTCGGGACCGAAACACCCGGCCAACTCACTGCATTCACCGACCATCTCGTGGTCGCAACTGACACTCTTGGTGTCGCTGCTGCCGTCGAGGGTATCGCCGCTGGCGTCGTCTTCGTCACAGACGAAGTCGTCGCCCAACTCATCGTCGTCGTCGCCGTCCACCTCTTCGAAGTAGTAGGCTCGGACTTCGAATTCGGTCGCGCCCACCATCTCCATGTCGATGTCGACGGTGGCAGGATCGTCACCGTCCACTTCGTCGGGGGTGGTCTCCATGTCCGTGAAGTACGGATATTCCGTCACTGCCACGTCCACCGAGCTGGTCTGACCGGCTGCATCTTCAGCGGTGAGCCGATAGCAGCGATTGCTGGTGACCTCATCGTCGGTGAAGGAGTCGTTGGAGTCCGCTTCATCGACGAGCACCTCCCAGCCTGCGGGATCGTCGCAGTCGCCGGTGGGATCGTCCTGACCGTCGACGGCTTTCTGAAGCATCGTCTCCTCGGAGGCCGACGTCTCCCAGTCCAGGTCGACATCGCCGGTGAATACGTCGACTTCCCCGTCCAGGGCGTCTTCGCCGTTGACCTCGAAGACATCGACGGCCGGCCCCAGGAAGGTGGTGGTATCGGAGGTGTCGGAGCCGAAGTCGTTGCTGACTTCCAGCGTCCAGGTGGTGGTCTCCTGGATGTCCTCGACCAAAAAGTCCCCGTCGGCGATCTCGGAGCTGTCCGACGACGAGAAGATTTCGCCGTCGTCGTCTTCGATGGTCAGCTCGTCACCTTCGGAACTCTCCCATTCCAAGAGCACGTCGTCACCTTCATCGGCGGTCGACGGGCTGGTAAAGGAGCTGATGGTCGGACCTTCGCCCACGTGCACCACGGTGGTGATGCTGTCGGAGACGGTGTCGTCGAAGCCGATGGCCTCCAGCTCGAACTCGGCGTCACCCAACGGGGCGCCGGAGCGGATGCTGACTGTGCAGCTTCCTTCGTAGTCACCGTCGACGTCGGTGCACTCGTCGAGATCGTCGCTGCTGACGGCCGCGCCGGGGGATACGTCCACCGATACTTCGTCGGCGAAGGGCGCGGTCCAACTCAGCTCGATGTCATCTCCGCGAGTCGCCTCGGTGGGATCGGAATCGAAGCTGTCGGCCTCCGGGGCACGGGCGATCAGAAACGAGCGGGTGTCGGACTGGTCGGCGTCGCCCATGGCGGTCAGTCGGAAGCACTGATCGTACTGGTCGAGCTCCTCCAGATCATCGCTGCCGCTGGCGCTGCCGTCGAAGCCCGAGACTTCATCCCAGGTGTCGATGCCGCTGCAGCTTCCGTCGTCGGAGTCTGCGCGGTGCAACTCGGTGTCGTTGGTCTCGTCGGTGTCCCATTCGAAGCC
>SKMT01000436.1 GCA_007120915.1 Myxococcales bacterium
CGGGCTTGATGTCGCGATGCACGATGCCCATTTCATGGGCTTCGGCCAGTGAGCGACAGATCTGGGAGGCGATGTGCACCGCCCGCTTCGGCGCCAGCGGGGCCTCGTGTTCGATCAGATCGGTAAGCGTGCGCCCCGAGAGCAACTCCATCGACAAGAACAAAAACCCATCGTCGGTCTGACCGTAATCGAAGACGGTCACCGTGTTGGGGTGGCGTAGCTTGCTGACGGTTAATGCTTCGCGCTCAAAACGCTTGGCCATCACCGGATCGTGCGACGGAATGTATTTCAGTGCCACACGCCGGTCCATGTTCAACTGATGAGCTTCGTAGACCGCACCCATCCCACCGTAGCCCATCAGGCTGACGATCTTATAGCGTTCGGCCACCGTCTGGCCGACGAGCTGTTCGTAAAGCTGGCGTCGATTCTCGCGGTCGGAGCTCATGGTCGGAATCGAGATAGCGGTGTTCCGGTCCACCGCTGTTGGCGGGGGGGAGCACCTTCGTGAGATTAGAAATCGAGGTGCAGGCCGAACCCGGCGTGGTCGGTGCCAATCCAGGGGGTGATGCTGCGTTTGCCGGCGAGGTCATCGCCCCCATCCGCATCGGTGCTCGTCGCCGAGAACAACAGGTAGCCCCCCACAGCGGTGGTGACGATGCCGACGACGTAAAATCCGTCGGCGACCAGCCCCTGAGTTCGCGCACGGCTCTGGGCGTCGCGGCGCTCATCGTAGGCCAGGTCGGTGTCGGTGATGCGGTCGGCGTTGCCGCTGGCAAAGATTCCCGTCAGTGCTCCCGCCCCAACCATCGCCACTCCGGCGCCCAATGTAGCATAGGCCGGGACCATATCGGGTTGTTCAATGTCGTCGATCTGTTCATCCGGCTCTTCGTCGAGTTCTTCCTTGTCCGCCACTTCTTCCTGGGCTTCTACTTCCTGGATTTCGCGGATGGCGTCGACCCGTTCCAGCGCCAGCTCTCGGGCTTCACTGTCGACATCGGGGGATCGGATAAATTCGTCGTAGTATTCTCGGGCCTTGTCCCACTCTTCGAGCTGTTCGTAGGTGTGGCCGATGTTGTATAGCAGGTTCGGCACCGGCTGCAGTTCATAGGCTTGCTGGAACTTGTCGATGGCCCGCTCGTAGTCCTCTTCGTTGAAGGCCTCGGCGGCCTCGGCGGACAGCGTTTCGACCTGTTCGGCCGTACTCGGCCCGTCAGCAAACGCTACCGACGCCGGTGCCCCTACCGCCAGTGCCATCACTATTGCGCAAGCTACTGCAAGTCGTCGCATCACCGTTGTCTCTGAACCGGGAAAGATGTGCCGGATATGCCTACACGCCTGCGATGATAACCGAACTGCCAGAATGCGTCTAGCAGTGGCGCCGGCGGTCACCTGTGGTCAAAAGATCACCGGTTCGCCCGTCAATCGGCCTCGGCGCCGGGCCGTTTCGACCGCTTCGGTGGCCACGTCGATGCGCGCTTCCATCTTGCGCAACAGCCCTTTGATGCCGCTGAGAACCCGGAAGTAGGGCAGCGCATCCGGTGGAGGGACGAGGCGCATAAAGCTGGGGTGGCGCAGCATAAACTTCTTGCCGTCCATCGCCGGCTGCCACTGCGAAAAGTCAAAGGGCTCCCGTTGCAAAAACGGCTTCAATACAATTTCGTTGTACTCGTGAAGTAGATCCGGATCGAGATCGTCGCCGCTCAGATCGTCGCCCCCAAAGCCCAACTGAACCATCGTTTCTGCCACGCGAACCCGGTCGTCTTGCCAGGTGGCATCGAGGATGTCTAAGAATCCATCGGCAAATTCGGCGTCGAACCGTTTGACGCTGCCGAAGTCGAGCAGCACCAGCGTGTCATCTTCGGTCAACAGAAAGTTGCCGGGATGGGGATCGGCATGAAGCTCCAGCTTTTCGTGGAACATCCAGGAAAACAGCGACACCCACCGCTGCAAAATGGCGTTGCGACGCGACTCGTCGTCCATCTGTGCGAGCACCTCATCGAGCTTGTCGCCCTCCATCAGTTCCATCACCAGGACGGTGCGGCGGGTCCAGCGGTGGATGGGGCGCGGCGAGATAACATCGTCGCGCTCGGCGAGTATGTCCTGGAAACGCTCCAGGTTTTCCGCTTCGTTTTCGTAGTCCAGCTCGTCGTGAAGAATGTCGCGGATCTCTTCGAAGTACTCGTCCAGCCGCTGCTTATCGGCGACGACACGGGCGTAGACCAGCGCCGACTTCAGTGTCCTCAGGTCGCTCTCCAGGGCATGGGCGATCCCGGGATACTGCACCTTTACGGCGACATCGGTGCCGTCTTCCAGGCGAGCGTGGTGGACCTGACCCAGGCTCGCTGAGCCCACCGGCTCGTGGTCAAAGTACGAAAAGACGCTCTCCAGAGGGCGATCGAAGGCGTCTTCAATTTGATCTCGTACCGTCAGAAACGGCATCGGAGGCGCATCGCGCTGAAGCGATGACAATACGTTGGAGAACTCCGGGGGAACCAGCTCCGGGTCCGCCGACAGAAGCTGGCCGATCTTCATGGAGGCACCCTTCAGATCGCCGAGCACTTCGGCGGCGCGGGCGGCATTTTTCTCGAACGCCTGCTCCAGCGCTTCGCGACGGCTCTCCTCGTCACCGCCGCGAAGGGCATTCCCCAGCTTGCTCATCAGGCTAGACGCCGTCACTTTCGCTGACATACTGCCGAGCTTCCAGGCGCGCTTGAAGCGGCTGGTGGTCACCTCTTCGCCTTCTTCACCGGCCAGTTTTTCCCAGTCTTCGGACATCGCGCATTCCTTGTGTACGGCGTAGTCTTGCCGTGGACTGTAGTAAACAGATGCGATGGGGGCCAGTCTTCCCGACGATTGACATTGTGCACCAGGGTGCCGTGGTTAGGAGAGTGTCGAATCATGATTCTGATCGGTATGGAGCGAGTCAATGAAGCGTAACGTCTGCATTGTAGTGGCCGCAGCGACGGCACTGGCAGTATCCGTTGGTTGTGACCCCGGCGATGAGCCGGCACCTGAGGAGATCGACGAGCAGTTCAGCTCGGAGTACGAAGAATTTCGGCTCACTGCCATTGCCGGGCCCTTTGAGCATCCCTGGGCGGTACAACCGCTGGGCGAGGACCGATGGCTGGTCACGGAGAGACCGGGGCGACTGGTTCTGGTGGAGGATGGCGGCGATCAGATTCGCGAAATTGATGGTCTTCCGGAGGTTCGCGCCGACGGCCAGGGGGGGATGCTTGATGTGGCCGTGCACCCGGAGTTCGACGAGCAGCCCTGGGTATATCTGACCTATTCGAAGCCCGAAGATGGGGGCGAGACAGCCACCGCTCTTTCCAGGGGACGTCTGCAAGGGGAGGCGTTGGAAGATGTGGAGGAGCTGTTTGTGCAGAACAACTCATTTTCTTCGGGAACCCACTACGGCAGTCGGATCGCCTGGAACGAAGATGGGCAACTGCTGATGTCCATCGGCGACAGGGGCGACCCGTTGCAGGCACAGCAGTTGGATGACCATACCGGCACTATCCTTCGTCTCGAAGCAGATGGATCGGTGCCCGAGGACAATCCCTTCGTCGATGATGATGAGGCGCTCGATGAGATTTATGCCTACGGGTTGCGAAATGTGCAGGGCATGGTCGTCGACCCGGATATCGGCCAGATCTGGGTGACCGACCATGGCCCGCGAGGCGGTGATGAGATCAATCTGATCGAGGCCGGCGAAAACTACGGCTGGCCACTGGTGACCCTGGGGCTGGATTACGGCACCGAAGAGATGCCGGACTACGCGGAGGGGCGCAGAATGGAGGGGGTGGTCGAGCCGGTCCATGAGTTTTTGCCAACCCACGCGCCCTCTGGGCTGGCGCTGGTCGGCGGCGAGCAGTTTGGGGCCTGGCAGGGCAATCTGCTCGCCGGGGGATTGAGAGCTCAGAGAATTCGCCGCGTCGTCATCGACGAGTACGACGGTGACTACGAGGTGTTCCACGAGGAGGAGTTGTTGCTGCAGCAGATCGGTCGGATTCGCGATGTCGCCGAAGGGCCCGACGGAAGTCTCTACGTGGTCAACGACGCCGAAAACGGTCAACTGTTTCGCATCGGGGCGCCCTGAATTCTTGAGGAACTCCTGCTGGATTACGGCACGGTCACCCGCACCATCCCGAACTCCGCATCTTCTCGATCCGGGCTGACGTAGCGCAGGTCGCGGATAATGACCTCCTGGCCCTCATCGAGCTTGCGGACTTCGTAAGTGGGAAACCGCATCCAGTTGACGAACCCCCGGATGCTGTCGTCCTGCAAGGCTTGTTTGACGACGTCGCCTGGCTCTTCGATGGGGATGGGGTCGAAGAACTGTTCGGTGCGCAGCCCATCCAGCAGGTCGACACGGATGCCGTAGTAATGGGTGTCCGTGGCAGCGACGACTTCCCGAACGAAGGGATTGGCGGGCACCGGGCCGGACATCAAATCGGCCCGGGCGACCGGTTCGTTGGGAAGCTCGTCGACCACGGTGTTTCCGGCGATCTGGTTGCCTGCCATTGTTGCCGCCAGGTAGACAAACACCGCTGTCAGGCAGACCAGGGCGACCCGCTGGTTTTGTCCGGGGCTGACTCCGTGCCATCGGACAGCGACGATAGTGGCCAATCCCACAAGCCAGACCACAGCAGCGGGCCAGGGGACCTGCGGGGCGAGGAGCACCACTGCGGTTAGCAAAAGCCCCAGCGCCGCCCACAGCCCCTGGCTTATCTTCGAGCCGGAGTAGGCAAATACCGCAGCCGCGGCGAGCAGAAGCCACATCCAGGGGTCGGCGATAAACAACAGATCCCCGTAGAACCAACGGTCATCGAAGGGGGTAAGAAGGCGGATTCCGTAGGTGTTAAGCCAGTCCAGAAACAGGTGGCTGGCCACCCCCAGCACCCCCAGCAGATATACCATCCCTGGTCGCACGGGCTTTTTTTCGGAGTCGCCGCGGCGCCGAAAGATTCGATCGTACCCGCACATCAGCGCTGTCAGCACCAGCGGCAGCACAATCAGCGCCCCAATCCCGTGCGTTAGCCCCCGGCGATACAACAGCGACGCATCCGATCCGGCGAGGGTGAGCACAGCATCAATATCCGGCGCGTTCGCCCCGATGATCAGAGTCGCCGTCGCCAACGGGGTCGTCTGTTTCAGCCTGGTCTGCGCCATAGTGGCACCGGCCAGGGTATGAGCAATTGGGTCCATGGAATCCGGGTATTTCAGAGAGGCACACAACCGCCGCAACCATCCCAGAGGCCCGTACCCGTTGGCAAGCAGCACCCAACGACCGCCCCCCCCCCTGACTGCATGTCCGAGGGACATGCATCGGCCAGTATTTGTGGGGTGAGTCCGGATTCGGGGCGCACTCCGACCCCGGTTCTGGGTACCCCTCTCGTCGCTCCGAAAATCACGTCCGATTGCACCCGGTGCCAGCAGCCAGATTCCAGGGGGCCGGCCCCCCGATCCCAAACGAAGAACAGGTCTCGATCCGGGGTGACCTCCCCCCCCTGACTGCATGTCCGAGGGACATGCATC
>SKMT01000698.1 GCA_007120915.1 Myxococcales bacterium
ATAGTCGACGAGGGGCATTTCCTACCACCGACCACCTACCACCGAACGCCTAACTGATACTCAGATAGCGTTCGGAGTGGTAACGACCGGTGCGTTGTGTTTCGAGTTGCATCAGCACGTCATTGAGAAGCGAGGAGGCGCCGAAGCGAAACCACTTCGGCGACAGCCACTTGTCGCCCAGAGTTTCTTTGATCATCGCCAGGTATCGAAGCGCTAGTTTTGCGCTTCGGATGCCGCCTGCGGGTTTCATCCCGACCATCTCGCCGGTCTTCAGGTAGTGGTCACGGATCGTCTCCAGCATCACCAGGGTCACCGGCATCGTCGCTTTCGGCGAGACTTTTCCGGTGGAGGTTTTGATGAAGTCGGCGCCGGCGTCGATGGCGATCTGGCTTGCGAGCCGGACGTTGTCGTAGGTCTGCAATTCGCCGGTCTCCAGGATCACCTTCAGATGGGCGTCGCCGCAGGCTTGTTTGGTGGCTTTGACCTCTTCGTACACCCGCTGGTAGTCGCCGGACAGAAAGGAGCCGCGGTTGATGACCATGTCGATCTCGTCGGCGCCGGCGGCGACGGTGTGTTCGACCTCTTCGAGCCGCTCATCCAGGGTGGCCTGACCGCTGGGAAAGTAGGTGGCCACGGCGGCGATGTTGATGTCGGTGCCGGCGAGTTGCTCGACGGCCACCGGGACCATCGGGGGGTACACGCAGACCGCACCGACGGTGGGAAGATCGCGCTCGTTCATCGGCCGGCGGGCTTTGCGACAGAGCATCTTGACTTTGCCCGGGGTGTCGCGACCTTCGAGCGTCGTCAGGTCGATCATGGAGATGATCAGTTTGAGCCCCTCGACTTTCGCCTCCTTTTTGATGCTGCGGCTCTTGAATCGAGCGGCGCGTTCGTCGGCGGCGATTTTGTCGACGGAGGGGACGCGAGGAACCTGGTAGTCGTCGGCCATGGCGTGAGGGCGGCTGGAGAGAAGGAAGTACCGTTTTGTGCGGGGACCGTAACCTACGCCGGGGGAAGTGGCAAGAAGATGGGGGCGTCGTATAAGCAAGTAGACGATGCGGAGATACTGCAGATGGGGGGATAGGTACACCTGTTGATCCGCGGGTGGCCGGTTGCCGACCAATGGGCGCCAATTACAAGGTGATAAGCGGATTTTGTTGACACTTTAGAATAGTTTTGAGTAAGCTTTCCCGCCAGCGGCTTTTGGGCTGTTCGGCCCCATCTCGCCCCGGAAGACCGGTGGCGCCACGGAGAATGCAAAGTGAATGATCCATTTGACACGGGAAAGCAGCGCCAGCTCGAAGAGTTGTCGGAGGCGGTGCTTGACGAAGAAGTGAAACGAGCGCGCCGGAAGTTGCCCGTGTTGCACGAGGTGATCGACGGGCTCGCAGAGCGGGTGGCCCAGCGCCGATGTGTGGGCCTGATTCTGGTGGACAGCTCCAATCTTGAGGAGTGGGAGCGGCTGCACGGCTCGAAGTCATTTTCGGCGCTGATCGGTCAGCTTGCAGATGCGGCTCGCAATGCCGGGGGGGATACGATCCGCGACGAGGATATCGTGTGCCTGGACAGACCCCACGGCGACACGGTGTTGCTGTTTCTCGCCGAGCCGGAGGCCACCGGCGATGAGGCCGCCCCGAGGGTGGAGCTCGAAGATGTGATGGCCCGGTTTAAGCGCCAGCTCTTCGAGCCCTTTACCAACGCCCAGATCAGCTTTCACCAGGCCCTCGATTCAGTGTCGCTGGGAAGTGCGTTGTTGTTGCACAACAGCTCGGTGGACCCGTGCCGCGAGATCTATCGGGCGATCCGTCGGGCCCGCGCCGATGCGGAGGTGAAGTACCACGAGATGCAGCGGCGCAGACACCGGGTGATCGGCCACATGATTGCCCAGCGCAAAATCAGAACGATGTACCAGCCCATCGTCCAGCTTCCGAGCCGTCAGGTCATGGGCTATGAGGCGCTGAGCCGGGCTGCTCAGACCGACGCCGAGGAGCTGGGAGTGCATCTGTTCGTCGCCGCTTCGCGCGCGGAGTTGGACGGTGAGTTGGACCAGACCTGCCGGCAGTTGTCGGTAGACCGGCGCCCGGAGATGACCGAAGAGCGGCGGTTGTTCATCAACTGTTTGCCCCCGGCGTTTTTCGAGCCCAATCGTCAGCTCGACGATCTGGTCAGCCGGTGGCTCGACGACGGATTGAAGCCGGAGCAACTCGTCTTTGAGGTCACCGAGAAGATCACCCACGAACAGGCAGTGCGCATCATGCCCACCGTGCAGCGGTTGCGCGACCGGGGCTTTCAGTTTGCCCTCGACGACGTGGGCACCGGCGCCGCCAATCTGAGGCTGCTCGCCGATCTGGATCCGACCTACATCAAGATGGACATCACGCTGACCCAGGAGATCCACAAGAGCAAGCGCAAACGCGAGCTGGCGCAGTATCTGCTGGATCTGGCGAACAAAAGCGGCGCCGCGCTCATCGCTGAGGGCATCGAATCGAAGGCGGAGCTTCAGACGGTGGTCGATCTGGGTGTGCAGTACGGGCAGGGGTACCACCTGGGCAAACCGAAGCCGGCGAAGGACTGGTTGGCCGGGGCGTAGTGTTTGCCGTCGATGTGTAAAAAAGAGGGGATGTGGGAGATGACAGCTCCCCGCGGCGCTGGCGCTTGCGGGGAGCCATCGACCCTGGGTCTTACTTCGTCAGGCGCGGGCACCGCTGTGGCCGGAGCCGGGCTGGGAGACGTGCTGGACCACTTCGCCCACTTCCTGTTCGGACATGCTGCGGGCGATATCGGCCTGGGAGATCACCCCGCAGCACTCGCCGTTTTCGTCGATGACCAGAAGCCGACGGATTTGATTTTGCTCCATCATCTCCATCGCCTCCTGATGGGAGGCGTTCTGGTCGATACAGACGGGATTGTCGGTCATGACGTCACCGGCGGTCATCTGCAGGGGATTGTCGCCGTTGGCGATCGTGCGGATGACGATGTCGCGGTCGGTGACGGTGCCGATGGGTTTGTTGGCGCCGTCGTCGGAGATGATGGGGATCATCCCGCAGTCGCAGTCGACCATCATGTTTGCCACGTCCTGCAGCGAGCTGTTGGCGGTGCAGGCGGCAGGATTGCTGGTCATCATATCTCGAAGTTGCATGGTGCCTCCCTTGCTGGTTGCGTGTTGAACGACACCACTGAAAACTAACCCCCGGGGATGGATCACAAAAAAACGGCGGCCTCCGATGAGGAGACCGCCGCTGGTCTGGACCGCGAGCTTCCCAGCTCGTCAGTTGTGAAGTTGTCAGTCCATGCCGCCGCAGCCGGAGTCGGGCACCACGTTGCGCTCGACGCGCTGTTTGATCACGGCGCCGTTGTCAGAAGAGGTGCGCTGGATTTCCATCTGCACCTGCTCGACGCGCTGCTGGCGCAGTTCGCGCTGTTCGGCGCGCTCTTTGTGGGCGTGGAGGCTGGTTTCGACGGCGTCCACGCAGTTGTCGCGGTAGTCGGCCAGCGGCATCGCCTCGTCGCAGATGGTTTCCACGGAGACGTCTTCGTAGTCGTTGACCAGCGTGGAGGTGGCCGACAGCATCAGGGGCTGGACGTCGGGGCCGGCGGCGTTGTCCATCTCGTCGAACATCACCGCGGCGCCAATGATCTCGGCGAGGGTTTTGCGATCGGCGCCCTGGAGTCGATCGAGGCAGCGGTTGTAGCTGTTTCGAAGCTCGGCGAAGCGCTTGCGGGGCTCGAACTGGTCGATCCCGTCGGCTTTGTCGGCGATGGCGAACTCGACGAACATCCCGGTGTGGAGGGTCTCACAGACGTTGGGAGACAGCGCCAGGGATTTCACGTAGAGATCCCGCGCCTCCTTGGGGCTGATCTCATCGGGTACCCACAGCCCGGCCCAGGCGAGGTTGTTGGCCATCACGCCGTTGCGGTGATGGGTGACGTTGTCCATGCCCCGCTCGAGAGTGTCGATGGCCTCGGAGTGCTTTTCGAGCACAATCTGGTGGTAGCCCTTGATGTTGTAGAGGATCTCGGAGCGCGGGTAGTCCTCAAGGCCCAGCCGGGCGGTGTCGATGGCAAGCTGGCGCTCGCCGGCGTCGTCGAAGCAATACGCCATGTTGATCCAGGCGTATTCGGACCAGTGATCCGTGTCCTCGCCGAAGCGCTGTGCGACCTGGTCGCAGGCATCGGACTGATTCAGCAGTGCATCGGCGGTCAATTCCTCGCCGACGGGCTGATCGTCGACATCAGTCTTGTCGGTCAGGCAGGTAAAGGCCGCCGTGCCGAGTACGGTGAAAAAATAGAGTGAAACGACGGCGACTGTCGCCGGCGCCGGGCTGGTCAGGATTGTGCGCGGGGTGATGGCCATAACCAAATCTCCTTGTTCCTGCGTGGACCGGGTCTCGAGGGGCGGACCTTATGTTCGCCGAAGACGCTTTATTGAGAATAGCGGATCTGATGCCGACGGACAAACAATGGAGGTGTTGTTTTTGTCGGCCCGTCTCCGCAGTGGTTCAGGGTACAAACCTAAGCCGATACGGCGTCGTTTCCACCTGCGCCGGGCTGGGCGGCGCAGGAGTGTTCATTAACAACACCGGAGGTTCGATTTGTTCCGCAGCGGTCGTGAGTCGTGCGTCCTGGGTCGTGAGTCGTGTGTCCTGGGTCGTGAGTCGTGTGTCCTGGGCCGCGAAAACACCCAAGACCCAAGACCCAAGACCCAAGACCCAAGACCCGAGACTCACGTCTCGTCATCTGCGACCCAGCCCTCGATGATGCGCTGGCGGCCGCGGGCGACACCGAGGGCGCGGGGTGGAATATCCTCGGTGATGGTGCTGCCGGCGCCGACGTAGCCCCGTCTGCCGATTTCGACGGGGGCGACCAGCGAGGCGTTCGATCCGATGAAGGCGCCGGCGCCGATGGTGGTTTTGGACTTCTTTTCGCCGTCGTAGTTGCAGGTGATGGTGCCGGCGCCGATGTTGGCGCCTTCGCCGACGTGGGCGTCGCCCAGATAGGTCAGGTGGCTTGCCTTGGCGCCGTCGTCGAGCCGCGCTTTTTTGACCTCCACGAAGTTGCCGACCTTGCAGTTTTTGCCGATATCGGCGCCGGGCCGAAGGTGGGCGCTGGGCCCGATGTTGGAGCCGTCGTCCACGCTTGCTTCGGTCAGATAGCAATGGGCCTTCAGAAGGACATCCTCGCCGATGTGGCTGTCGGTGACCACGCAGCCCGTCTCGATGGTGCTCTGTTCGCCGACGGTGGTGTCGCCTCTTAGATGGACGCCGGGATGGAGCGTGACGTCGCGGGCGAGTTCGACGCCCGGTTCGACGATGGTGTTTTCGGGGTTGAGAAAGGTCACCCCTTCGAGCATCCATTTTTTATTGATGCGCCGGCGGGCAAAGTCGGTCGCCCTGGCGAGGTCCAGACGGGTGTTGACGCCCTGGATGAGCTCCGGATCCTCGACGGCCCAGCCAAAGACGCTGCTCTCCTCGGCGCCCATGGCGATCAGATCGGTCAGATAGTACTCGCCCTGTGCGTTGTCGGCGGGGCGCTCC
>SKMT01000691.1 GCA_007120915.1 Myxococcales bacterium
AGCCACTGCAGGTTGGCCTGGCCGGGAAAGAAAGTGGTCACTGTGGAGGTAGGACCGAAATCGACCTGGCCCAGCGGCTCGACGTCGTGGCCCTCGGGGGGGATCATGAAATCGATCATCGATGCGGCGCCGCCGCCGTCACCGGGCGGGCCTGCCGGGCCTGATGGTCCGGCCGGGCCTTCAGGACCCTCTGGTCCCTCCGGTCCTGCCGGTCCCTCCTCACCGGCGGGGCCATCGAGGCCATCGTCGCCGGCCGGTCCCAGACAACCGGCGGTCACCAGCGCCACTGCAGCCACGGCGGTAATCAACAGAGTGGCGGCCCGGCGGTAGAAGTGTGGAGCTGCAATCAGTAGTGTCTTGTTTCTTGGGGTCATTATGCACTCCCGGGTGGTGGGACAGGTGGATAACTTGTCGACGTCTCACTGCTGGTTGCACCATCCGTGCCAGCGTCGCCCCCCGCAGTTGGCGGCTCTTAGACGGCGGCGAATCGCCACATCCGGAGCCCACGGACAACAGCCGTGACCACGTACCCGCCGGAGCCCGCCAATAAAGACGTGAACAGGGGACACACACCGGTCGGAGGGGACAGACCCGGGCAGTGCTGTTGCAGGATTGCAACTTGTTGGTGCTCCGGGTCGCATCACTGCGACACAGTTGAACTGTCGATGGGCGCGCGGAGAATTCAGCCGCGGGATAACCGGTGCGCAATCTCCGACAAGACTGGGCGCTGATAGAAGCAACGGGGCCGGAAATTGTTTCTTGTCAAAAAGACGGCGTCGCGGAATGGCACTTGCAACTGCTGAGGGGTGAGAACATTACTGGCGTTACTTTTTTTCCCCAGGAGGTGCAGTCATGACGAATCCAAAACCAACTGTTGCTATTACGTTCGGCGCTATTCTCGCGATGGTGTTGTCCATCAGCGTGGCCGTGTTCGCTGGCGCTCCCGAAAAGCCCGCTGACTACGATCCCACCGACGGCTGGGACATTCCGCCGCCGGTCGAAAACATCGAAAACCCGGTGGACGACAACGACGACGCGCGCAGCCAGGGCGAACGGCTCTACGAGCGCGAGTGCGCCTCCTGTCATGGTGATTCCGGTCAGGGTGACGGCCCCGATGCGTCGGACCTGGATGATTTCCCGGGAGATTTTACTTCCGATGCCTTCGCGGAGCTGCCGGATGGAGTGATCTTCTTCATGACGAAGGAGGGCAAGGACGACATGCCTGCCTACGACGGAGATCTGACCGATCAGCAGATCTGGCAGGTGATCCGGTACATCAGAACCCTGGAGTAGCCGGACTGTTACGGATGCTGTCTGCTGGTGAAATCGTAGAATCCCCGGTGGTTTGATACCTCCTGAGGGCCGCTGGGGCTGGGCGGGTAGACCGGATGTACGGTGCCGATCGCACATCCGGTCTATCCGCCTTTTTTGCTCTGTTTACGCACGGGGTTGGGAAACCGGCAGAGACAAGCTGCCGCGGGGCGATAAACCGTTTTGTTGCAACCCTGCGACGAGGACGGGGGCGACGTAGCAGATCTGCATCAGTGAATCGGCTGAGGCCAGCACAGAATACGAGCAGGGCCAGTTATGACGCCGGTCATGTCAGTTTTTCGGTGTGATGGAACAGGCCTTGCACAAGTCCACGGACGAGCGCCGAGAACCCCGGTCGCCCCCCCGGCACCGGTGACAATCTTGAACAGGCTTCAATCGCAACATCTATCTTCCGCCGGAGGTGCCCCATGATGAAACCACTCGCCCTTGTCTTCGCTGCCGCCCTGGTGATCACCGGCTGTGTCTATGACCGGTACGAGCACGACGACCCCTCCGAACAGAACGATCTGGAGGATGTGTCGTTGTCCGAGGATCTTCAGCCCATCTTCGATCAGAGCTGTCTGGGAGGAGGCTGCCACGATCAAGGGGCGGTGATTCCTTACCTGGAAGCGGACGTCGCCTACGAAAGTCTGTGGGACGAAGACCAGGTCGACCCGGACGACCCGGAGGGGTCGATTCTTTACGATCGCATGGTTGACGAATCCCGCCCCATGCCACCGGGCGGACTTCTGCCCGATCGGGATGCCGAACTGGTCCGTGCCTGGATCGAACAGGGAGCCGAAGACAACTGAGCGCAGATCACCGCAGTTTGTTGAAAATCTTGCCGATGACGTTTGCGTCGTATCCCCGGGCAGTCCCGGCGGTAACAAAGGGAGAAAAAATGACTCGTTGTACAACCAGAATACTCACTGCAATCACCGTTGTGTTCGCCCTGTTGGTAGTAGCGCCGGTGACGGCGACGGCCGATGACGATGATCTGGACGATGCTTATGCCCAGTATCTGGATGGCGATGTCGACTTTGACGGCCCTCAGCCGGTGACCGACACCTTCGGGGAGATTGTGCTGATCAACTCACCGACGGTCGAACAGGTGCCGGTGGGACGGTTGCGCTGGAACATCCAGCACCGAATGGGTCCGTTCGAGATGGATACGAGCAACCTGTTCGGGGTGTACGCTCCGGGCAACATTCGGCTGGGCTTTTATTACGGACTGCATGACCGGGTTCAGTTGGGGCTGGGAGCCACCCAGGCCGGTTCGCGCTTCGATGCGAACACGAAAGTCCAACTGATCGAACAGCACACCGAGGGGTGGCAGCAGGTCAGTGTTTCGTACTTCGGGCAGATGACGCTGCAGGGGGGGGATGCGGACCGCTTCGATCGGTTCTCCCATCGCATCGGTTATCTCCATGAGTTGCTGGTAGCCCGCAAATTCTCCGATGACTTTTCGCTGCAGGCCTCGCTGGGTCTGACCCACAAAAACGTCGTCGACACCCGGGAGGGGTATCGAAACGACAATCTGGCCGCATCGCTGGCCGGAAAATACAACCTCAACCCAAACTGGGCGATCAACTTCGAGGCCGGTCAGGGCCAGCTTCTCTCCTGGGTGTATCCCTCCGAAGATGGGGCCCGATCCTATCCGATTCTGGGGCTGGGAGTGGAGTACTTCAGCTCTGCTCACGGATTTCAGGTCTTCCTCAGCTCCACCAACGACATCCTCACCGGCCCCTCCTACGTGTTCAATTCCCAGGATATTCGGGAAGGAAATCTGTTTGTGGGCTTCAACATCACCCGGGACTGGACGCTGCACTGACGACGAGACCCCAACCAGTGATTGCCAACGGCATTGCCAATACCCACTGCCCGGACATCCTCTCGTAGATGTCGGCGGTGATCGAACAAGAGGTGGTTTATGAGTGACGAACAACGATCGACATCCGACAGCTCGGCGCCGGATGGTTCCGGCGCCGACGCCAGCGACGAGCGCGAAACACCGGACCGGCGCGCATTCTTGCGCTACAGCGCCGCCGCCGGCGTGGCCACGATTCTGGGGGTGAAGACCGGCTGTGGTTCGGAAGCCGCCGCCGATTCCGAGCCTCCCCAGCAGTCCGACGGCGAGCCGCAGGGAGAGGTGGTCAGACTCTACGACGAAAATGGCCGGCTCGTGGAGGTACGAGAAGACGATATCTGTCACCTCGGCGAGGCGCCCACTGACAGCGATGAGGCGCGCAAAGGGGTGGAGGGGATGAGCTTCGTGATGGTGATGGACCTGTCGCGCTGCCGCAACGCCCGACGCTGTGTCGAGGAATGCCAGGCTGCCCATGGGCTGCGCCCCGACCAGGAGTATCTGCGGGTCGCCAAAATGGGCGACACCGACGACCCTACCTCCCACAACTACTGGATGCCTCAGCTTTGCAACCACTGCGACAACCCGCCGTGCACCAAGGTCTGTCCCGTCGACGCCACCTACAAGCGGGGCGACGGCATCGTGTCCATCGACAACGAAAAGTGCATCGGCTGCCGGTTCTGCATGGTCGCCTGCCCCTACAACTCCCGGGTGTTTAACTGGAACCAGCCCAAGGAGCTCGAAGATCCTCCGGAGTACTCTCCCGAGGGCAGCCTGCCGAAGCGAACGGGCACCGTCGATAAGTGTGACTTCTGCGCCTACATGGTGCGCGCCGGAGAGCTTCCCCACTGTGTGCCGGCCTGCCCCAACAACGCCATCTACTTCGGCGACCGCAACCAGGACGTGGTCACCAACGGCGACCGGACGGTGCGGCTCAGTGAGCTGCTGCAGGAAAACGGCGGGTACCGTTACCTGGAGGAGCTGGGTACCGAGCCACGGGTGTACTACCTGCCGGCGCGCAACAAGCAGTTTCCCTTTGAGCGGGGGCTGGAAAACTACGATGACGCCATCGAAGAGATGAAAAACCACGAGCTGAAGATGAAGCCCGAAAACCCCTCTCCCAGCACAGAAGGTGACCAGTAATGAGTCAGGAAGAGTTCAAAGAGCAGGTCATCACTGACGGTCTGCGCCCGCTGCGCGAGAAGATGGGCTGGCTGGGCAAGGGCTGGGTGCTGTTGTTGCTGATCATCTGCGGGCTGGGCGTGTACGCCTATGTCGAGCAGACACGCTACGGGCTGGGCGTCACCGGGATGCGCGACACCGTCGCCTGGGGGCTGTACATCACCCTGTTTGTGTTTCTGGTCGCCGTCAGCCTGGTGGGCGTGATCTACTCCTCGATTCTGAAATTGACCAAGTTTGAGTTTCGCCGTCCTCTCACGCGGATGGCCGAATTCATTGCCGTGGCGGCGATTCTGTTCGCTCCGCTGGCGATTCTGGTCCATACCAATCACGTCGAGAGCGTCGGGTCGCTGCTGGTGTTGTTTCTGACCGACGGCCGGCTGCAGTCTCCGATTGTCTGGGATATCCTGGTGGTCAACACCTATCTGGTGATCTGCGCGTTGCTGCTGTACGTGCCGATGATCCCGGATTTGGCCTACTGCCGAGATCGGCTCGATGATGTGCCGCGATGGCAGCAGAAGTTGTACGACATCCTGGCGTTGAACTGGAAGGATACGCCCCGTCAGCGCGAGCTGCTCGAGCGCGCCGAACGATATCTGATCGTGCTGGTGATCCCGGTGGCGGTGGCGATTCACACCGTCACCTCCTGGCTGTTCGCCATGACGCATCGACCGGGGTGGGATTCTACCGCCTTCGGTGCTTATTTCGTCTCCGGAGCTTTTGTCGCCGGGGTGGCCTGCGTGATCGTCTTGATGTTCGTTCTGCGCCAATTCAAGGGGTTCAGCAGGTATCTGACGGATCGACACTTCGACTATACCGGAAAGATGCTGGTGCTGTTGGCGCTGGTGTATCTGTACTTCAACATCAGCGAGTTTCTGGTTCCCGCCTATAAGATGAGCGAGAAGAAGGGCGAGCTGATTCAACTGCTGTTTCTGGGCGACTACGCGGCGATGTTCTGGGGGGCGATGATCGTGGGGATTGTGCTTCCCGCCATTGTCCCGGTGTTCAAGAAGGGGCGCAAACCGTTGGCGTTGGTGATTCTGGCGGTGGCGGTGATTATTGCCCACTGGTTTAAGCGGTTTGCCATCGTCGTGCCCCCGCTCGAGAAGACCTTCGCCCCCATTCAGGTCGTCCCTCCCACCTGGCTTGAATA
>SKMT01000169.1 GCA_007120915.1 Myxococcales bacterium
AATCACAAAAACCCCGCCGATGAAGCCATCGGCGGGGTTTTTTTGTGCATCGAGTCGGTGTTAGAACGCCGTATTCAGCTCGTCGCAGCAGTTCTGTTCAAGACATTCGAGCTCTTCTTCCTCATCAGCGGCTTGATCGCAGTTGTTGGCTTCTGCGCAACTGTCAGCGTCGTCGGCCGCATCGATGCAGGCGTCGGAGATTTCACATTCGTTCGTATAACATTCGTCCACGCACTCCGCGCAGGCGACGGGGTCCATTCCTCCGGCGCAGTCCGGGTCCTCGAAGAGACACTCCTGGTCACACTGGTTCATGCAGGGAAGATACTCGCAGCACTCACCTTCGGGATCACATTCGACCCAGCCACATTCACCGGGGGTATCGTTGTTTTGTTGATTGTTCGCGGTGGAGTTATTGGTCGCTTCCTCGCAGTACAACTCGCCCATTACACCGGCGACGGCGACATCGAAGCTGCCGTTGAGCGTGAACGTGGTGTCGTCAAAGGCCGATTCCAACGTCACGTCATTGAAGCTGCCGCGGGCGGCGTCGCCGACGGACTGGGGACAGGTGTCCAACGCGACTGTCCCGCCGTTGTCCACGCTGTCGAGGATATCTCCCATCCCGGTGAAATCGGTCATTTCGACCCAGGTGCCTCCCAGGGGAGAGGAGACGCTGAAGCTGCCGGGGGCGGTCTCATCTTCGGAGGTGTCAATGATGACCCACAGGATAGTGCCGTCATCGGTCACCAGGGTCATGTCCAGCTCGCTGCCGGTGATAAAGGCGGAGAAACCATCACTTTCGTCGTCACCGCCGACCTCGTCGCTGGGCTTTTCGCCGCTGCCGCTCCACTCCTCACCGTCGTCGGACTCCGCCTCGGCGTCGACGACGCTGACATCGCCGGCGGGTTCGGCGTTGCCATTGGAATTATTGTCCTGATTTCCGTTGTCGCCTCCGCTGCCGGGCTCCGGTGCCCCACAGGCGGACACGGCAACCATCGCAATGCCGATCATTAAGACCATCAGGGGGCGGGGTAGTCGAAAAATGTTCTGCATCGGTTATGCTCCAGGGTAAGAAAATACGCACTAATTTAACGAAATCTTCCCGGCGGATAGCTCTTGTTGATTGCCGACGGGATTGTTCCGACTCGGCTACCCCCAACTGTATTCAACGTGATGTGAAACAGGATGTAAAGCGATGGGCGAGCTCCCGTGGCGCTGACAAGATCGAAGCAGCGACAGTATCGGGAGCTCCTCAAGAGTGGCTCAATCAGAGGAGTTGAGCCGGGCCATCTCTCCGGCGATTTCCGGTTCTTCACCTTCCGTGAGAAAACCGGCATTTTTCCAGGCGTTCAGCCCGCCGTCGAAATCGGCGACTTTGCGAAAACCCAGATCTTCGAGCACCGCTGCGGCGTCGTTGGAGGAGGGGTCGTCGTGGTCTGTGCCGTAGACGACGATGCGCTGATTGGTGCTCAGATCCTTCTGGGCGCGCTCGCGCAGGTTGGCGAGGGGGACGTTGATTGCACCGGGGATGTGCTCTTTTTCGAAGTCTTCTTTGCTCAGAACGTCGATCAGAACGAACTCTTCGCCCTTTTCGATGCGTTGATGAAGCTCAGTGCTGGACATCAGACGTGCCATAATCTTCCTCGTTGCTCGTTTGGTTCGTTGACGAAACTACCTATGGTGCGCCACGTCATATAACGCGCCCCGAAGCATCGCAAGCGCAGGGCCATCGCAACCACTGGACCAGCGCCAGGCCTTCAGCCCACAGCCGATGAGGTTGAGCTACCGGAGGCGGCCTCCTGAAATGCGATTGCCCGGATCGCAAGCGTGTCTGCGGTTGAACTGCTTACCACCCGATGGTAAGACCGCCGGCGCACAACTTGCCAACCTTCTCTCTGTTCGGAAGTCGACGACCATGGCTGAGCAATCTCCCGAGCCTTTGGGCACAAGAAACAAGCGGTTGTACTGGGACTGGTGGCGCGAAAACCCGGTGGAACTGGTGCTGGTGGTGCTGATTCTGGTGCTGTTTGTCTTCGTTCCCTGGCAGGGCTGCGGGATCACGGAACAACCCCCAGACGAACGTCCCACCCCCGGGGAGATTGAACCGGTGCCCTGAAATGAGCGCGCGATAATGATGGATGGATGCGATGTGTAGGCGTCGGTCCCCGCCGGGGACCGGCGTTTTTTTGTGTCAGAAGGAGTGGCCGATACTCAGATAAAATCCCCACCCGCGAATTCCCCAGGTCGTCAGCAGGTTCTGGATCGGATCTTCTTCGACAGGAATCCGCTCGCAGTCCGGATCCCCGTAGTCCTGCGGGGGATCGCAGCGCCGGAACCGCGCATCGTCGGTCAAATCGCTTAGCGTGTAGGCAACATCGAGTCGCACGGGGCCGACAGGAGTGTTCCACCAGGCGCCGAGCCCGGCGCCGTACAAGAGCGTCGAGGGGATGTCGGCGATATCGACGGTTCCCTGCCGGTTGGCCTCGGTGTCGAACATCAACTGCTCTCCCAGCACTGTCGACGAGTCCAGAAATACTGCTCCCCATAGATCGCCGATGTCCGCCAGGTTTGACACCAGTCGAAACCTCGGCTCCACAGACGCTTCAAATTGGGTGAGCCCGCCGATAGGCACCGCTTCGCCTGTGGCGGTGTACAGAGACAGTCTTCTGCGCCCGAAGCTGCGCATTCCGTCAGCACCACCGCTGTACACCCGGCTCTGATGGGGCACACCCGTCTCCCGCCCGATGTCGTACGCTGCTCCCAGCCGGCTTCGCAACGCCAGCACGGACCGGCCCGGCAAACCCAGCGGTACGTATCCCTCCGCGGAGACGATGGGCTTGATGAAGTCGAACTCCCCACCCACCGCGAAACCCCCCGCCTGTTGCACCGTCAAATCGATCAGGTAGCCACTGGTGGGATCGATGATGTCATCGCGCCGATCGTAGGCGATGGCCTGCTCGAAGTACTCGAGCAAAAACTCGGTCTGAAAGTCGAGTCCAAGCTGGGTGTCGCCCACATCGATCAGACCGCGCTCGACGTTGAAGTAGTTGAAGTACGCCGCATTGTAGCCCACCGCCACAATCCAGTGATCGAAAAAGGGCCGCTCCAGCCCCATGCGGAACGAGGGATTCCACATCGAAAACCCCTCGCGCACGTCACGTTCGACCCGGGCTCGCAGCGTCAGGTTGGTGCGCGGTTCGATGAATTGAGGTTGCTGGAACCGCAACTCGCTCGACAACACCAGCCCCCGGTTGACCATCTCCTCCGGCGTCAGCAGCCCCGGGGCCCAGGCGTAACCCAGCGAGTTGAAATGCTGCAGTCGCCTCAGCCCTCCCAGGAAGTTGCGGGCCGACCAGTTCGCCAGGGCACGGGTGTCCTGGCGGGTGCTTTCGGCGGTGATGCCGGCACCGACACGAAGGTTGTATCCCGTCGCTTCCTGCACACGGATCACAATCGGGACTTCCGGATCGAGCCGGCTTCGTGATTCTCCATGACGCTGGGCGTCGGCGAGGATGCTGGAGATGCCCAGGGGGGCGCGTTCGTCGTCGGTTTCGATGTTGATATCGGTGTCGATGCCCTGTTCCGGATCCTCCTGTTGTTCCGGTAGATCGTGTTGATCGAGGATGGTGTCCAGCTCTTCCTGGTCGCGCCGCCGGTCCACCGTGGTGTCGCGGGCCTCGTGAGCCGGCAATACGGTGACCATCCCGAACACCCCCAGATCAAAGATCTCTTCCTGGGCTCGCGACAATTTCTGGGGGCTGTAGTCGTCGCCTTCTCGAAACGGGATCGCCCGGCGCACCGATCTCTCTTCGATCTCGTCCAGCCCCAGAATGTACACCGGTCCCATCCGCGATTTCGGCCCCGGATCCAGGAAGAAATGTACTTCGGCCTCCCGGGTTTCGGGATGGATGTAGACACGACCGCTGACATCGGCGTAGGCGTGGCCCGCCTGCTGGAGTCGATCCCGCAGTGCTGTGCGCATCCCCCGGTATTGCTGCTGTACGAAGATGTCCTCCTCTCCCAGTTGCAGATCCCGAAGCAGCGTGTCGCGGTCCGGAGTGACGCCTTCGATCAGCCCGTGCAACTCGAGGCTGGTGATACGGGTCGGCTCCCCCTCGTTGATGGTCACCCGAATACGAACGGTGCCCGCCTCCGGGTCCTCGATGATCGACTCGGATTCGATGGTGGCGTGAAAGTAGCCCTGCTGGCGGTAGTAGGCGAGAATGCGTTCCCGGTCCTGCTGCCAGGCAAAGCGATTAAAATAGCGGCGTTGATCCCCGACCACCGGCATCCACGCTGCCCAGCGATCCGCGCGCCAGCCCGGATCTTCCTGGGTGGCCAGCCCGGCCCGCAGATTGCGTTCCGAGATATTGTCGACGCCCCGAAACTGGAGCTGCGTGACCACCAGATCGGTGGTTCCGGGCTGGATATAGGCGCGCGTCTCTTCGTCTTGGACTGTCGCACACCCCGCCGCGATGGCCATTGAGGCCACCAGAGCAAACAACGTCCTGAAGCGAAGTCGAAAAACGTTCATGGATGGGAGGAGAAGTCGGGCCCGGTTGCTGGTGATGCCAGACTCAGATGCCGCCCAACCTTAATCGCAAATTCACCGGGAGACCAGCATTCATCCTCTCGCCGGGCAGCCGAGGCCAGCATGGAGGTGCTGCCGCGGTGATTGTTCAGTTTGCCGGAAGGAGGCCGGGCCCGTCGTCATCATCGTCATCGTCGTCGTCGCCTCCAATCAGGTCGATGGCGGGAATGTCGTCATCGTCGTCTTCCTGCTGTGGTTCGGCGGGCTGTTGCTGAGCAGGAGGGGAGGGGCGAGCGGTGGGGGCGGGACGATCCTCTTCGAGCTCGAAGGCAAAGGTCTGTTCGGGGCGGTCTTCGTCGACTTCGACTTCGATTTCCTTGTCTTCGTGGCCCTCTTTGGTCAGTACCAACTGCAACACCTCCGGTTCGGCGACGTTGAAGTTCAGCGGGGTGTCGCCGAGCACTTCGTTGCCGTCCTGGAGGCGAGCGCCATCGGGAGCGGTTTCGATGCGGATGCGATGGGTGTCGTTGGCCTGCACGGTGGGAGGTGGTGCGTCTTGATTGTCTGCCTGAGCCGGATCGTCGTCTTCGCTCGGAGGCTGAGCGTCGTCGGGAGCTTCCCCGGCCTGGGCGGTCAGCGGGTCTTCGGGCTCCCCTTCGTCGTCGTCGTCGCCGAACAGTACAAACGCCGCTCCCAGAACGACCACGGCAACGGCAGCGGCCGTCACTCCTGCCACCAGTACCGTGTTTGAGCCTGTCGAGGTCCTGGTTCTTGCAGTTTCAGTACGTGGCTGACCGGCGGCACCGATGGCCCCTTCAATCGGCTCCACGTCCACCGGCTCGGGCCGCTGATCCCCCGTGGTATGGGGGCCGGGCTGGTGGCCCCGAAGTGAATCCTCCAGTTCCTCGCGCAACTCTTCGGTGGTCTGCGGGCGCTCGATGGGGCTTTTGGCCATCGAACGGCGCACCACGTTCTC
>SKMT01000278.1 GCA_007120915.1 Myxococcales bacterium
GTCGATCTCGGGCTCGGGCGAATTGCGACCTCGAGTGAGTCCATATCCGCCCGGCGGGCATCTTTCCCCTGGGGGAAAGTGACCGACCGTCGGGAGGTCGTTGGGGGGATGCACCGAGATCGACACCGAAATCGAGACCGACAACGAGACCGACAACGAGACCGACAACGAGACCGACACCGAACCCGAACCCGAGATCGAACCCGAGCCCGAGACCGACACCGAGACCGACACCGAGACCGAGACCGAGACCGAGAACGACACCGACCCCGGCTCTCCCCTGCCTGCCATGATCCGCGTCATATGCTTCCGCCGTCTCTCTCCTACCCTGTACCCCGTGTGATTTCCCGCCTCTGTTTCAATGTTTCTGAAGCCCCTGACCACCGATGGAACCAGCCGAAGCCGACGCAATATTTGAGCGAGTCTCCCACCTGGTGACCGAACCGGAGTGGGAGTTGGCCCGACCGATCATCGAAGAGATCCGCCAGTTGAAGCGCGAACGAGGCGCCACAATTCTGGCCCACAACTACCAGCACCCGCTGATCTTTCACGGTGTGGCCGATTTGCACGGCTCGTCACTGGGGCTGGCCCGGCAGGCCGCGGACTCCGACGCCGATGTTATTGTGATGTGCGGGGTGCACTTCATGGCGGAGACGGCAAAGCTGATCAATCCCGACGCCACGGTGCTTCTTCCGGACTTCGACGCCGGCTGTTCGCTCGCCGATTCCATCACCGCCGAAGACGTCCAGCGGCTTCGCGACGAACACCCCGGGGTGCCCATCGTCACCTACGTGAACACCTCGGCGGGGGTGAAGGCCGCCTCCGATGTCTGCTGTACCTCCTCGAACGCCCTCCAGATCGTGGAAGCGCTTAACACAGACCGGGTGTTGATGATCCCCGACCAACATCTGGCGGACTACGTCGACGCCCGCACCGGCGCGGAAGTGTTGACCTGGCAGGGCGACTGCGTGGTCCACCAGGAGTTTCGCACCTCCGATATCGAGGCGTTGCGCGCGGACTACCCGGACATCCAGGTAATCGCTCATCCGGAGTGCACCAGGGAGGTCCAGGAGAGCGCCGATGCCATCGGATCGACCTCTCAGCTTATCGACTGGGTCGACACCCACCGCCCCGAGCGGGTGGCCATGATCACGGAGTGCACCATGAGCGACAACGTCGCCTCCCGGTTCCCCGAGGTTGAATTCACCCAGCCCTGCTCGCTGTGCCCCTACATGCGCAAAATCACCCTGGAGAAAATCCGCGACTGCCTGCGCGAGATGGACGGCAAGGTCGACATCGACCCCAGCGTCGCCGCCGGCGCCCGAAACTCCGTCGAGAAAATGCTCGAACTCTCCCCCTAGCGATCACTGTAAACCCCGGACTCCCGCATCGACCACCCCGGTCCCCCCGGGCGACCATCGGGAACCCGGGGCAACCCCTTCCGGCAACCTCCAACCAACAACCAATAACCACTAACCAACAACGGACCGCATGAAATATACCGATACCATCATCATCGGAGCCGGCCTCGCCGGGCTGACCACGGCTCTGCAACTGCGCAATCGCAGCGTGGCCATCGTTCGCCCCGGCGACGGCTGCAGCGTTCTGGCCAGAGGCGGCATCGCCGCGGCCATCGGCGACGATGACAGCCCCCGGCATCACGTCGCCGACACCCTGGTCGCCGCCGCCGGCATCGCCGATCCCGACGCAGTGCAGATTCTCGCCGATGAGGGTGTCCAGCGCATCGCCGAGTTGTGTGAGATGGCGGTGGGCTTCGACCGTGATGACGACGGAGTGCTTAAACTGGGCCGGGAGGCGCTGCACAGCCGCGACCGCATCGTGCATGCCGCCGGCGACGAGACAGGCCGCCATGTCACCGAGGCGGTACGCACCCGGGTCGAATCGATGCCGAACGTCACGTTCGTCGACGGGCGAGCTGTCGAACTGCTCACCGACGACAGTCGGGTCTGCGGGGTGGTAGTCATCGACAACGATGGCACCGCCGAAGCCCTCGCCGCACCGGCGACGGTGCTCGCCACCGGCGGGGTTGGCGCTCTGTACGCCCACACCACCAATCCGCCCTCCGCGCGTGGGGAAGGGATCGCGATGGCCGCCCGCGCCGGTGCCCGGCTCGCCGATCTGGAGTTTGTGCAGTTCCACCCCACGGCGTTGAACGCCGGCACCGGGCGGCTCCCCTTGCTCAGCGAGGCGATTCGCGGCCAGGGAGCAACCATCATCGACGAGGATGGCCAATCGATCATGGCCGATCATCCCGACGGCGATCTGGCCGGGCGCGACGTGATCGCACGTCGGCTGTGGCGGCGGATCACCGACGAGGTCGCCGTGTTTGTTGACGCCACCGATGTCGACGACTTCCACGAGCAGTTTCCCGCCGCCGACCAGGCCTGCCGACGCATCGGCATCGATCCCACAGCCGATCCCATTCCAGTGACCCCGGCGGCGCACTACCACATGGGCGGGGTGGCCACCGAC
The DNA here is from genome assembly GCA_007120915.1 of Myxococcales bacterium. Classification (GTDB taxonomy): domain Bacteria; phylum Myxococcota_A; class Bradymonadia; order Bradymonadales; family Bradymonadaceae; genus SLJM01. Next base: position 2,494 of record SKMT01000278.1, read on the forward strand.
GATACGGGTCGAACCAGCGTCGAAGGACTCTGGGCGGTCGGAGAGGTCGCTTCGACCGGCGTTCACGGTGCGAACCGTCTGGCGAGCAATTCCCTTCTGGAAGCGCTGGTCTTCGGCACCCGCGCCGGCCGCCACATCGCCCACAGCCGTCGGCGCCCCCACCAGCTTTCGCTTCGCCGCGTCGACGCGATGGTCAACTACTGGCAGCAGGGAGTCTCCGACGCCCCGCCCGGCGATCCGCTCAAACAGCTTCCGATGGTGATGTGGAACCACGTCGGTATTGAGCGGTCCGGCCACTCGCTTCGAGCCGCTCGCACCAGGCTGAATCGCTACTTCGAGCTGCTCGATCGGTTCGATCCTCGGCGCCTTGCGCTGGAGGCCGCCCGCCACGTCACCGACGCCGCCCTGGCCCGGCGCGAAAGCCGCGGTGCTCACTTTCGCACCGACTTCCCGAAGGCCGACCAACGACAGGCGTCTCGAACCATCGTCGATGAACGAGGCATCCGCCTCATCGCTACTGACCAATACCACGTACTGGAGGAGCATCGTCGATGAGTGAAGTACATCTGACGGACCACACCATCGTCGTCGGCGCCGGCATCATCGGGCTGACCATCGCCTGGGAACTGGCTCGCAATGGCCACTCCGTGTTGGTGCTCGAGCGCGACCGCCCCGGCAGTGGCGCCACCCGCACCGCCGGGGGCATGCTGGGGGTGACTGCCGAGGTCAAATACGGCGAACAGGATCTGTTGGCGTTTGAGAAAGCCAGCCTGCGCCGGTTCCCCCGCTACGTCGATGAGCTTCACGCCGACGGCGGCATCGACCCCGGGTTGTGCGAAAAACCAACCCTGGTGGTCGCCCGCGACCGCGATGACACTGAAGCGCTGGAGCGTCTGGTCCGCTACCAGCAAAGCGTCGGGCTGGAACCGCGCTGGCTGACGGCCGACGAAGTGCACCAGCGTGCTCCTCACCTTCGCAACATCGAGGGCGGCGTCGAATGCCCCTCTGACTACTTCGTTGACACCGACCGGCTGACCGACGCGCTGGTGGCGGCCTGCCAGAGCTGGGATGTCGAACTGCTCGAAGGCTGCTCGGTGCGCTCAATACTGCGCAAAAACGGCGCCGCCCAGGGCGTCGAGTTGAGCGACGGGCGCAAATTTTTCGCCCACCGTACCGTCGTCTGCGCCGGCGCCTGGAGTCTGCGCATCGAGGGCATCCCCGAATTCTCCCGCCCCGTTCTGCGCCCCATCCGCGGCCAGACGGTCATCGTCGACGCCTCTCACACCCCGCTGATCGACCGGGTGGTTCGAAGCCCCGATGTCTATCTGGTACCCCGCGACGACGGCCGAATCATCATCGGCTCCACCATGGAGGAGAAGGGCTTCGACCCCGATGTCACCGCCGGTGCAGTGCGCACCCTGCTCGATGAGGCATGGCAGATCCTGCCCGGCATCGACGAGATGTCGGTGCGTGCGCTCTCCAGCGGCTTCCGGCCCGTCAGTCTCGACGGCCGGCCCATCATCGGCACATCCCGGCTTGACGGACTCTACATCGCCGGCGGACACGGCCGCCACGGCATTCTTCTTGCACCGATCACAGGCCAGGTGTTCGCCCGGCTGTTCAGGCATCCCCAACTGACCAGGCGAAACTATCGAGCCTTCCGACCGGATCGTTTTCTCCCGTGAGTGTTCCATGATCACCATCGCCCATCTGCTGTACATCCCCCTCACGCTGGCCATCGGCATCTACATCGGCCACCGACTCGGCAGAGAAGCCGAACGCAAGGACCGCCAGAAGCAAAAAGAACTGCGCGAGATCCGCAACAAGCGCACTCAGTCGACCAAACGACCGGCCGCCGAATCAGACTGACCCACTCCCAGTCAGCCCTGACGCTTGTCAGTCCGTGTGGTAGCAGTCCCCGGTCCAGCCTCCTGCGTCTTCGCACCATCCCTCGTGGCCAGTACCGATCCCGGCGCAGGCTGCCAATGCGGAGATGCATGTACCGCCGTGGCAGACATGAGAGGTTTTTTCCTCTCCATCCTCACATACACACATCACATTCGGACTATCTGCATCAGAGGGCTTGCAGTCCTGCGGTTCCTCACACGATCTGCCTGCCGGATCGATGGCATCGCAGCGATCGGTGATGTCGAAGGCCACTGCAAAATACACCGCTCCGCCCAGTTTCGTCGATTCACCGGCGATGGTCTGACCGTCCAGTTCTGCTGCTGTCACCAGCCCTACATCACCCTCTCCCCCAAACGTTCGCAGTTCCACCCGTCGATCTCCCGGCGCCTCGGACAGGTCGAGCGCAATCTCCGCGGGTTTGTCCAGTTTATCGAACGCACCTCTGGGTGTGCCACGCACGGCATACTCCTCAGATGCGCGGTACGGTTCGTCCATGCCTCCCTCGACCTCCTCGGCAGTAGCAATCGTTACCTCCAGTTCATCGCGAACTGCCCCATCCGGAATTGTGTACGCCTCGGGCGGGAAGGTGATCCGGAGGTTGCCGTCTTCACTCTCGGCGACACCACCCTCATCTCTGGGAATAACTGTGCTCTTTTCGGGCATCTCCGGCTCTTCCTGCGGAATGTCGAACCCTCCGTAGGCGGAAAACCCCAACAGATCTGCTGTGAGCGTGCCTGAAATGTTCGCCGATGGCAGCGCCTGCGGCGTCTCCCCGTCAAACCGGGCCAACGCCAGGTTCGCACCTTCGTCAGGCGTTCCCGTCACATCGATCTCGACGGTCACCGACTCATTGAGCGACGTATCGATGTCAAATCCATACAACCCCGTATGCAGGTCGTCGCGATCCGGATCAGGGAGGGTCTGAATTGTCACCTCATGGTCCCCTTCGAGCGCTCCTTCCGGAAAATCGAGTCTCGCATGGCCATCTTCACTCTCAGCGACCCCCCCTTGCTCACCGATCGTGGTCTTCGTCTCCGCCTGAACCTCCGACTCATCATCGGAATCGCAGGCAACGGCGAACATCACGCAGCCCCCGGCTACCAACAACATCACACTGACTTCCCGACACTTCATATTCGTTCTCCATTCAACAGAATTCGTGAACCACAGACATACCATACGGCGGAATCGCCACAGCCATCTTCGGCTGTCACCTCGGCGATCCCGAGACCTCTCAATCTTCCTGGAAGCAAGGTCCACTATATCCGGCCCCGAACTGCCGTCGCAACTAGTTCCGCGCCCCGTCGCATCCCCGGCCACTGGCGGCTCGCCGGCTCAGCGCCCGCGGCGCGATCTTCGGCCCCCGGCGGCCTCCCGGCCCACATCTTGCATGTAAACTGTCCCGACGATTGTTCTCGCTGACGGAGAGTATCATGCAAAAACTACAGGCCCTCGCCGAGCTGACCCCCTTTTATGAAATCCCCGAAGATGTGCTGGAGCCGCTTGGCACCTATTTCATCCCCAAGCGCTACGAGCGGGGTGAACGGCTGTGGCGCGAAGGTACAAAGGCGTCGAACTTCACCTTTATCGTCGAAGGCCGCGTCAAAGTAGTCAAATTCAGAAACGACGGCGGCGAAACCATACTCGGCGTGTTCGGCGACGACGAAGTAGTCGGCCAGCTCGCCGTCTACCGCCAGATCCCCTACCCCGCCTCCGCGGTGGCCCTCGAAGACACGGTGACCCTGGAGATTCATCGCTCTCACTTCTTCGCCACCCTCCAGAACAATCAGCAGCTTCTCGAATCGATGCTCGAGAACATGATGCGCCGCAACCACGAGCTGGTAAATCGGCTCCACGAACTGTCGGTGTCCAACGCCGAACAACGCCTGGCGATGCTCTTCTTAAAGTTCGCCGAATCCGTCGGAAAACGCGTCAAATCCGACGACGGGCAGATGGTCATCCACGTCGACCTGCCCCTTACCCGCTCCGACATCGCCGACCTGATCAACGTCCGGGTGGAGACAGCGATCCGCTTTATGAGCCGCTGGAACAAAGAGGGCCCGGTGCGCACCGATGACCGCGGGTTTACCATCACCGACTTCGACGAACTCGAACAGATCGCGATGGCGATTGATTGATCGGTCACGATAGCGTCCCTGCTATCGGCAGTAGCCTTTTGGTCACGATAGCGTCCCTGCTATCGGCAGTAGCCTTTTGGTCACGATAGCGTCCCTGCTATCGGCAGTATCTCAGCGACTTTCACCCTCAGCGGTTCCCCGATCCTCGTCTACCCGCCTACGGTCACCGACCAACCAATAACCAATAACCAGCAACCACGACCGGCGCCGAAGGCGCCTTACACCGTCCGAGAGTACCGTTCTTGTCCCCCCTCCAGGTAGGCATCGAAGGGCATGCAGATATTGCGAAGCAGCAGCCGCCCTCGGTCCGTCACGGTAATCCCCTGATCGTCCAACTCTACGAGCCCATCCTCTTCCATGGGCCGCAACTGCTGTAGACCTTCCGCGAAGTAGTCGGCCACATCGACGCCCAACTGTTCGGACATCTCGTCGAACTCTACTCTGGCGTGGCACATCAGCCGCATAATCCACTGGCGTCGAATCTCGTCGTCTTCGTTGAGCACACAGGCGCGGTACACAGGGAAATCCCGCTTCTGCACTTCCTCCTGATAGGGGTGCAACTCCTTGGGGTTCTGTAGATACAGCCCGCCGATCTGGGAGATCCCGGACATCCCGAACGCGTAGATATCGACGCCGGCCTCCGTGGAGTAGCCCTGAAAGTTGCGCCGCAGAGTGCCCTGTTTTCGCGCCCGGGCCAGCTCGTTGTCCTCCCGCGCATAGTGGTCCATCCCGATGTAGTCGTAGCCTTCCGAGGTGAGCCGCTCGATGATCTGTTTTTGCATCGCAAGCTTCTCTTCGGGCCCGGGAAGCGCCTCACCCTCCAGCAGCTTCTGGGCCGGCTTAATCCAGGGCACATGCGCGTAGGTGTAGATGGCGAATCGATCTGGATTCAGCTCCAACACCTCCGTGAGCGTCTTGTCGAAGGACGGAACCGTCTGGTGGGGAAGCCCGTAGATCAGGTCGATGTTCAGCGAACCGAATCCGGCGTCGCGAAGCCAGCCTGCCACCCGCTTGGTCATCTCGAAGGGCTGGATGCGGTTGACCGCCTTTTGCACCTTCGGGTTGTTGTCCTGCACGCCCAGCGACGCCCGGTTGAACCCGGCGTCGACCAGCGCTCGTACATGCTCCTCGGTCAGCCGTCGTGGGTCGACCTCCACCGCGATTTCGGCGTCATCGGCCACGTTGAACAGCTCGTGGATCTGCTCGCCGAGCCATCGGATCTGCTCGGGCTTCAGGTAGGTGGGCGTGCCCCCACCGAAGTGAATCTGCACCACCTGCCGATCCGGGTGCAGCCACTGCGATTTGCGCTGCATCTCCTGTTTGAGCGACTCCAGATAGGGGTTGGTGCGCTCCGGGTTCTTGCCAATGACCGTCGTGCATCCGCAGTACCAACACAGTGTCTGGCAGAAGGGAATGTGAAAATACAGCGACACCGGCCCGGCGCTCTGATTGTTCTGCTCAATCGCCTCCATCACCCGCTGAGAGTCAATGTCGTCGCGAAAGTGCGGCGCCGTCGGATACGAGGTGTACCGGGGGCCGGGCACGTCATATTTTCGAATCAAATCGAGGTCGACTTCCAAACCGTTGGTCATGAACTGCTCCGTGGGATGTGAACACTGCGCGTTCTTCGCTTCCAGATAAGCTGCAAGGGTTGTGCCGTTCCGGCTGCCCATCACATCGCCACAGTTGGCACTCTGCTCCTGCCATGGGCGCAAAATTTGCGCGCCGCCTTTCTGCCCCGCAAATATTTCACCCTCACCCCCACGATCTCGGCAATGTTTACGTCCACTGGCCCCGACCACTACTCTGGTACCAATTCTGATCCACCGCACATCCTGAATGACGAGACCGTTATGCGCTCCCCCGTTCGTCTTCTCATCGGTATCTTCCTGCTGATATTCGTGGCGACCGCCGGGTGTGGCGACCCCGTAGAGACCCCGGTCGATGACCAGGATGCCGGCTGGGATGCCGAGCCGGCACCAAGTTGCGACGACGGGGAAATGTCCGGCGAGCAGACCGACGTCGACTGCGGCGGGCCCAACTGTGATCCCTGCGACATCGGCCAGAACTGCCAGTCCGACGACGACTGTCTCAGTGGCGACTGCGACGACGGCGTCTGTGTGCCCGGCCCCTGTGACAACATCGAATGCAACGATGACCAGACCTGCTATCGCGGGGTGTGCTACGACAACTGCGTCGATGATGCCGATTGCGACGACGACGACCGGTGCTACGACGAGCAACACTGCGCCCCCCTGGACTGCGAAGGCATCGAATGCGACGACGGCGAAACCTGCTATCAGGGCGTCTGCTACGACACCTGTATCGACGATGCCGACTGCAGCGAACAGGAAGCATGTCTCGACGGCGCCTGTGTCGACCCCTGTGAAACGGTCGACTGTCCCGACGATCAGACCTGCTATCGAGGGGTGTGCTACGACACCTGCAGCGACGACGCCGACTGCGGTGCCGACGACAGGTGCTACGACGCTGAACACTGTGCCCCGCCCGACTGCGACGACGTCGACTGTCTGGACACTGAGACCTGCTATCGCGGTGTCTGTTATCCGAGCTGTGCGGAGGACGCAGACTGCGATGACGAAAATGCCTGTGTTGACAGCTCCTGCATTGATCTGTGCGACGACGCCGACTGCTCCGACGACACGAACTGCTACATGGGGGAGTGCTACGACACCTGTGACGACGACGCCGACTGCAGCGACGGAAGTCAATGCCAGGACGGGATGTGTATGCCCACCGACTGTGGAGGCATCGACTGTCTCGACTATCAAACCTGCTACAACGGCGTGTGCTACGACACCTGTATCGACGATGAGGACTGCATCGACGAGGACGCCGTCTGCGACGATTCGGCCTGTGTTCCCGACTGCTACGACGACGATGAGGGCGATCAGATCTGTCCCGAACTCGACTTCGACACCCTCGATGCCGACGAGGTCACCGACGACTCGGCCACGCTGCACGCCGTAATCGACGAACTTCCCCTGCTTTTACCATCGGACCACGGTTTCTGCTGGTCCACCGACGAAGATCCCGGCACCGACGACGCCGATTGCTACTCGCTGGGAGAGCCGACCACCGCCGAGGAGTTCTCCCATCAAGTCGACAGCCTTACCGCCGGTACTACATACCATGTGCGGGCATACGTGCAGCCCGACCAGGACGATGACACCGAATACGGAGACGAAGTCAGCTTCACCACCTCCGCTCCGGTCCCGGAAGATGTGGAGGCCAGCGAGGGCGAGTACGACGACCACGTTCAGGTAAGCTGGGAGGGCGTCGACGGCGCCGATGAGTATCGGGTGTTTCGCGACGGCGACGAGATCGCCACCGTCGACGCCACCAGCTTCGAGGACACCAGCGCCGACGAACCCGACGAGTTGGACGCTCCGGGCGGGCTGACCGCCACCGACGGTATTCACACCGACCGGGTGGAGCTGAGCTGGGATGGCGTGCAGGTCGACGATGCAACGCGGCATGACTATGAGGTGGCAGCGGTGTTCCCCGACACCGAAAGCGCCACCAGCGACGAGGTGGAGGGCTGGCGCGCCGCTCCGGACCTGGAGGAGTACACCATCTACCGGGACGGCGACCAGATCGCCACCGTCGACGCCGACACCACCGACTACAGCGACACCGGCGCCGACAGCCCCACCGTCGACGCCGGAGAGGCATCGGCCTCCGACGGTGAATACACCGACCACGTCGCCGTGGAGCTGCTCAACTACAGCAGCGACCCGGGCGCCCCTTCGACCTACTGGGTGCGGGCGGTGACCGAAGACGACACCTCTGACGCCTCCTCCACCGAAGAGGGCCACATCGGTGTGGGGGACATCGAAGTGAAGTGGCAGCGCTCGTCGAGCGACGCCAACAGCGACTACTCCGACATCTCGGGGGCCACTTCAGCGAGCTACGATGACACCGACGCTCCCGACGACGGCTCCGGGCGCTACTGGCGGGCGGTCGTCAACGCTGATGGGGCAACGGAACAAGTCAGCGACGCCGACCGCGGATATCGGGCCGCCTTCCCCCAGGTGGTGACCGACCAGCCGGACAACATCTCCAACACGTCGGCGACGCTGCACGGTGAAATCGAGGACCTGGGCGCGCCGGATCCCACGGCCCACGGTTTCTGTATCGACACCGATCCCGATCCGGATCTCAACGACAGTTGCGAAGATCTGGGCAGCACAGATTCCGAAGGGCCTTTCGACGAAACCGTCGACGACCTGAACGAAGGCACCGAATACTACGTCCGGGCCTTCGCCACCAACGACGCCGGTACCGCCTACGGCGACAGCGTCGAGTTTTCCACCCCCTCCGAAACACCGACGAATCTGACCGCCTCCGAAGGCGATTCGTCAGATTACGTCGAACTGGAGTGGACCGGCACCGACGGCGCCGACGAATACCGCATCTACCGGGACGACATCGAAATCGCCACCGTCTCCTCGACCTCCTACGACGACACCGGCGCCGACGAAGGCGACGCTCCCGACGCTCCGACGCTCAATGCCACCGAAGGCGACCACACCGACCGGGTGGAGCTGAGCTGGGACGAACCGACCGTCGACGATGGCACCAGCCATGACTACCACGTCATCGCCGTCAGCGACGGCGGCGACAGCGACCCCTCCAACACCGACACCGGCTGGCGGGCCGGTTATGAAATCGACGAGTACACAGTGTTCCGTGACAGCGATCAGATCGCCACCGTCACGGCCACCGAACACACCGACACCGACGCTGATGAGCCTTCCGTCCAACCCGGCGAAGCCGACGCCAGTGAGGGAGACTACGAAGACTACGTAGCCCTGGAACTGCTCGACGCCGACACCGAACCGGGCGATGAGCACACCTACGAGGTGCGCGCAATCAATGACACCGCAACCGGTGATCCCGGAGAAGACCAGGGCCATATCGGCGTCGGAGATCTCGACATCCAGTGGCAGCGCTCGGCGGACGACTCCGACGCCGACTACTACGACATCTCGGGGGCCACATCCCAGACGTACAACGACGAAGATGCTCCCGACGACGGCTCCGGTCGCTACTACCGCGCCATTGTCAACGCCAACGGCGCCCCCGAACAAATCAGCACCTCTGACCGGGGCTGGCGCGCCACTGCCCCTTCCATGTCTCCGAACAAGGTCTTCACCGGCTCCACCGACGAGACAGTGCGTAAGATCGACGGTGATGGCGATCAGGTCTGGCCCTTCACAGACCACGACGACACGGTGCTGAGCGTGGCCACCGATCCCGACGGGTACGTCTACACTGCCTCCTTCGACGACACGGCACGCAAGCTCGACAGTGACGGCAATGAACTGTGGTCATTCCCCCACGACGATTCGGTGTACGACATCGCCGTTGACGATGAAGGTTACGTCTACACCGCCGCCTCCGAGGGCGGGGGTGGCGGGGGGCCCGCAGGCGGTGGCGGAGTGGTGTACAAACTCGACAGCGACGGCAACGAACAATGGTCGTTCACCGACCCGGAGGGCATCGTTCAGAGTGTGGCCGTCGACACCGATGGCTACGTCTACCTCGGCGACCGGGACGACAGGGTGTACAAGCTGGACAGCGACGGCAACGAACAATGGACGTTTACCGGCCACGACGACTGGGTGTACGGCGTGGCCGTCGACCCCGACGGGTACGTCTACACCGCATCGGCCGACGAGACGGTGCGCAAACTCGACAGCGACGGCGACGAGCAGTGGTCCTACGGCGGCTACTCCGGAACGGTCGCAGACGTCGCCGTCGACCCCGACGGGTACGTCTACACCGCATCGGCCGACGAGACGGTGCGCAAGCTCGACAGCAACGGCAACGAACAGTGGTCCTTCACCGGCCACAGCGACACCGTCTACGACGTCGCCGTCAATCCCGACGGACGGGTATACACCGCCTCCTGGGACGAGACGGCGCGCAAGCTCGACAGCAACGGCAATGAACTGTGGTCATTTACCAATCACAGCGATGACGTCGACGGCGTCACCGTCGAACCGGGCATCTATGGAGCGTTCCCCGGCGAATGGTAGTTCGAGCCCCCGTTATAAATCGCCGACGCCCTCCCATGATCTGCGGGCCTACACTCCCACCTGATCTTGATCACTTCCCGCCGCCGAGACCGCGTTAACGTTTAATTTCACGCTGCCATCAGTGATACGGCGGGGAATGCAAGCGGATGTGTCACTAATCTGCAGGAGGGGCGATGAGCTGGAGAACAACGGGATATCTGTGTGCCCTGACTGCTGTTGCAGTCGCGCTGATCGGGGTGGGCCGCTTCAACTGTAGTTCCACCTCCTCTCCGTCGGAGCCGACTTCCACGGATCGGGTGTTTGAGCGCACCCAGCCGTTGATGGGGACGAACTTTGAAATTCAGGTGGTCCACGACGACGCCGCGAAGGCCGCTGAGGCCATCGATGCTGCCTTCGAGGAGATTGAGCGTGTCGAGTCGCTGATCAGTGAATGGCGCGACGACAGCGAACTGACTGCGGTGAACCGCCGCGGCGCCGAGGGACCTGTAGAGGTGGGCGAGGAGTTATTCGAGGTCGTCCATCGCGGCATTGAGCTGTCAGCCCGAACCGATGGGGCCTTCGACCTCACCTTCGCTTCCTGCGGACATCTGTGGTCGATGTCGAAACGACAGGTTCCATCGAAGCGTGAAATCGACGACTGCCTGCCACACATCGACTACCGGCAGGTCGAACTTCGCGAGGATGATCGTTCCATTGCCCTGCCCGACGACGACACCGAGATTGGACTCGGCGCCATCGGCAAGGGCTACGGTGTCGACCGCGGCGCAGAAGTATTGTCCAAACACCACATCGACGACTTCGTCGTCGACGGCGGCGGCGACCTTCGTGTGGAGGGCAGCAGCATCGGGCGGCCCTGGTCGGTGGGCATCGCTCACCCCCGCGATGCGCAACGGCTTCTCGGTGAAGTGACACTGTCGGAGGGTGCGGTGGTCACATCCGGTGACTATGAGCGTTACTTCGAAGCCGACGGGCAACGCTACCACCACATCATCGACCCGGAGACCGGATTTCCCGCTACCACAAGCACATCGGTCACCGTCATCGCCGACGACGCCACCACCGCCGATGCCCTGGCCACGGGGCTGTTCGTACTCGGTGCGGCCGACGGGATTGAACTGGCCGACGAACTCGACGGGGTCGAAGCGATGATCGTCGACGACGAGCTGAAACGCCACCAGTCCGCTCAGTTCGACCGCTACTTTCGTCCGGCCCACTGAACCACATGATTCCGGGGGGATATCATGCCGAAGCTGTTTGTACTTATCGCCGCCGTCGTGCTCGCCGCAAGCTGTACCAGCGTGGAGCCCTGGGAGCGTGAGCGGCTCAGCCACGACTGTATGCAGGTGCCCGTCGACGCCGACCAGGCGCGAACGGAGGCCAAGACTGAAGCGACCCGCGAGGGTGCCGCAGGGGGAATTCAGCGCACGGGGGGAGGCTGTGGATGCAACTGAGCGCTTCATCGGCTGGGACATTGTTGCTGACGGCACTGGCGCTTGCCGCTGTCTGTGTGGCCGCCTGCTTCGACCGGGCGACCACTACCGCGTCCTATCAGCACCACCAGGACGACACCGGTCGCATCTCGACGCCGGAAGTTCGAAGCACCGTCGACAACGAAGAACTGCAGCTCAACACCCGGTGGTCTGCCGACGTTATCAGCGGTGCCACACCGGTAGCCGCCGCTCCCGACGCGTACTCCCGGGCCAGCGAATTCGAACAGACCCGTCACGAAGCCCAGGTGGGTGCAAACTGGCAACAAAGCGCCGAACAACAGTGGGCCGGCGGTGTGACCGCAAGCCACGAGCCGGACTACGATGCACTGGCGCTCTCTACCGCCGTCAGCCGCGATATCCTGGACCGGCACGCCACCGTCATCGTCGGCGCCGACGCCGGCTTCGACCACGTCGGCCGCGTCGACGACCCCCTCTTCTCCCGTTCGCTTTGGACCGTCGGGGTCGCCGTCGAGTTCAGCCACATCATCAACCCCCAGTTGGTCGCCCACCTGGGCTGGGACTTCGAGACGCGCAGCGGATTCCAGTCCAACCCCTACCGCTGGGTTCCCGTCTACGATGGCAGCCATCGCCCGGCGCTGATGCTTCACGAACAACACCCTCACAGACGCGTACGCAACGCGATGGAGCCGATGGTGGTGTGGGCGCCCCACCACGAGTTGTTCGTTCACATGGGCTACCGGTTTTACGCCGACGACTGGGGGGTTCGTGGCCACACCGGACAACTGCGGCTGTTCCACGCCGACGACTCCGACCGCTATCGCACCGGTGTTCGGCTTCGGGGCTACACGCAAAACGACGCCCGGTTCTATCGGGAGCGCTACGACGACGTTCAGACGTTGCGCACCGGCGACCCCCGCCTGTCCCGGATGTACTCGCTGACCGCCGGGGGTCGACTTGAGCTTCGGCCCGAGTTGTTCGACCGCCACCGGCCCCGGCTGTCATTGAACTACGACGCCACCCTGTATCGCTACGCCAACTACCCGGTGCGCTCTTCGATGTTGGCCCATTCCTGGGGGCTGAACCTGACGATGGAGTGGAAATGAACCACCTCAAAACAACCAGCTCGCGTTCTGTCGGCTCGATCTGGATATGGATCGGCGCGTTGCTGACTCTGACGGTGGGCCCCGGCGCCTCTGCGGAAGTAACTGTGGGCGACCAACCGGACTTCGAACTGACCGACCTGGACGGAGAGTCCGTCACGCTGTCGGAGCACCGCGGCGACGTGGTGATCGTCGATATCTGGGCGACCTGGTGTGATCCCTGCCGTCAGTCGATGCCCTTCTATCGCCGGCTCTACGACGAACGCAGCGACGACGGGCTCGTGATCCTGGCGATTTCGGTGGATGAAAACCAGACGGCAGTCGCCGACTTTCGACGGGAACATCGACTCCCCTTTTCGGTCCTCGTCGACAACGACCACAAAACAGCCGACGCGTTTTCTCCTCCCGGCATGCCCACCTCCTATCTGATCGACGCCGACGGAGTGGTGCGCTACCGCCACGTCGGCTTTCGTCAGAACGACGCCGATAAGCTCGAGCGCTACGTCGACCGCCTTCTCGACGAATCGAATGAGCACGAGGAGACGGACCGATGAACCGAACCATCATCATCGCCCTGATTCTGTTGGTCGCGCCCGGCTGCGATTCTACACCCGCCGAACAAGAGCAGTTTCGCGACGAGGTCGTCCCCCTGCTCGAATCCCGCTGTGCCGGCGCTGCCTGCCACGGAATCACCCCCGATGCACCCCAGGCCGGCGAGCGCCCCGGCGACGAAGGGTATCTCTTCGACACCGACGACGATGGTCAAATTGCCGACTGGCAACAGGCGCGCCGCGAAACACTTCGGTTCGTCAACGCCGTCGAAGATCCCTTCTTTTCTTCGTTGCTGCGAAAGCCGCTTCCCGCCGACTCCGGGGGCCAGCCCCACGACGGCGGCGCCAATTTCACCTCGCTTGATGACCCGGCACTCCACCCGCTTCGCCGATGGATCGAACTGGAACCCGAAGGCGGTGAAGACCCGAGCCCCCCCGAGTTGAACGACCGGGAGCAATTCTTCGCCGACCAGGTCCAACCCCAGTTGATCGGACGCAACTGCGCGTCTTCGCGCTGCCACGGAGAGACCTCGTCGAACGGACTGCAGCTCGACCCCGGCATCCCCGGCGAAGACCCCGGCCCCCGCTTCGGCGTCCAGATCAGCCGCGACAACTACGAGCAGACCCGCCCATTCCTGGCGCTCGACGGCGACCCCTCTGAGAGCCGACTGCACAAAAAAGCGCTCCCCCTCGAACAGGGTGGGATCACCCACCGCGGTGGAAACCGCACCTTCTTCACCGACGCCGACGACCCGGCTGTCGAAGCCATCGAACAGTGGGCAGAAAAGGAGCGAACACAGCAGCGAGACGACGCAGACAGCGACCCACTCCACGGCGTCGTCTACATCCGCTCGTCCACCGACCCGTCGCCGCCCTTCGAAGTCACCGACCACGCCCCCGGCAGTGACCTGTATCTGCGCCGGCCTGCAGCACCGGACGGCCAAGACCACAACCTGACGGCTCACCTACACGACGGCGACGCCGACATCCGCGACCCCGCCGTCTGCCACGACGGACGCCGCGTCGCCTTCGCGATGCGCACCGGTTCCGACGACGCACACGCGCTGTACGAACTGGACCTTAACACCGACGAAGTCCACCGCCTCACCGACCACGAACACACCGACGTGATGCCCACCTGGGGTCCCGACGACACGCTGTATTTTGTCTCCGACCGCCACCACCCCGACGCCGAACAGTCCAATCTCGCGCTCTACTCACTCCAAGACGATCAATCACCGCGTCGCATCACCTTCGGTGTTGGACCGCACATCAACCCTCGCTACTTCGACGTCGGCGCCTTTCAGGGACACCTGACCGTCGCCCACCGGCGCACGCTGGGCGATGAAGACGAGACAGTGGGCTTTGAGTTCCCCGTCGACTTCGGCGCCGACTTCCACATCTTTTTTGGCACCACCGCCCCCTATGACCACTTCCTGGTGTTCGACGAGATGCCCGACGGCCGGGCGCTGACCATCCTCTCTGATCCGGACAACCGCTGGCCCGCCGGAAAGCTCGCTGTGGTCGACCGCAATCTGGGCCCCGAACTGGGCCCCGACGACTCCATCGAAGACGCCGCCGTCGACGCCTACACCGACTCACTACGGGTGCTCGACAGCTCCGTTCGCCCCACCGGCCTAAGCTGGGGCGGCGCCTACCGCGACCCCGTTGCGCTGCCGGACGGTTCGGTGCTCGTCGCCCACGCTCCCGGCCCCGCCGACCTGACCGACCCCGACGCCGACATGCAGTTTCGCCTCCGGCGGCTGACCATCCGAGAAGCCGCCGACGGGTGCACCACCCTGGAGTGCACGCCCCGCATCGACAGCATTGAAACCTGGCTCGACCCTCCCGACGGCGAATCCGTCCACTCTCCCCGCCCCGTCGTCGACCGGGTGACCACCGGGCCCGACAACACTGCCCCCGACCCCGAGGAGCCGACCACCTTCGAGCTCGCCGACGCCGCGGTCCACCAGATGCTGCTGGACCATCCCTTCGCTGCCGGGCCCAAACCGCTGCGCA
>SKMT01000074.1 GCA_007120915.1 Myxococcales bacterium
CCCACGGCCCCACAACCCCACGCTACTACGTCACTACGCCCCTACGAACAACCGTCGGGCATTGCCATAGACCATCTTCTCGATGACTTCGTCGTCCACCCCCGCATCCCGCAACGACTCGATGCTCTTGGGAATCCCCAGCAAGTCCCCCCCACTGCTTCGAAGCGCCGTGGTCAACAAAATGCGCTCCGCCCCCCCGACACGCCCGATGACTTCCCGGATCAGCTCTCCCGCTTCTCGCGGATCATTGCGCGCTGCCCCCACGGGAAACCCGGCGCAAAACCCACTCTCCACCACGTTCTCGAGCATCTGTTCGTTCAGAGACGTCATCACCACCATCGACGGCGGGTAGCCGCTCTTTTCGAGCCGGTTCATCATCTTGTACGTCAGGTTGATCTTCAGCCGCCGCGGCGGTGTCACCAACACCGGCATCGGCCCCAGACGACGAGCCATCTGGATCTGTCTGTCAAACAGCTCCCAGTGTTCGTCGCTGTCCTCCCACACTCCCACCTCCCCCAGTGCGACCACCGGGGGGCGTGACAACATCTGTTCGAGCTGCCCCCACAGCTCCGGATGCGCCCGTCGAGGCCTCGCATCAGGCACCACCCCCAGCGCCACATGCGCGATCAAGTCACATCGACGCAGCCGGCGACACTCCTCGCGAACCAGAGTTTCGAAATAATCGACCAGCTGATCCGCTGTTTCAAACGACTGCCCCCCGTGCGCGACGGTGACCACCTGTTCGGTGCCGAAGTAGTGCAGATTCTTCAGGTCGTCGTCGCTGCGGGTGCGACTTCGAATATGGGGGTCGAAGATCTTCAAATTCGCCTGTCTCGGTGTTATGGCAGAAGGCGCCGGGGACACACCGATTATATTCTCACCTGCCGTTGTTCCAAGCTCGCCGGCTACAGTTGCCACACCCTACCCTTGTTACCGACCACGACAAACCGATGCGAACGCCACTGTTGACAACCCTAATTCTCGCAACCGCTCTGGTGTTCGCCGCAGGCTGTGCGACCGCCCCCACTCCGGATGAACGCTTCGACCAGGCCCAGCAGGCCCACGACGATGGCGACGTCGACCGCGCCCGTATGCTCGCCGCCGCCTCCATCGAACTGGGCAAGGACACCGAACAGACCCGGGCGCTTCTGGCAGAAACTCTGCGCGCCCGTGCCGAACAAAACATGGACGATCAGCTCTACGAGCGCGCCTACCACGGATTTCTCGACGCCGCAGACAATGAGCCATCCGCCCCCCGACAGGCCAAAGACTACGCCCGTGCCATCGCCGCAGGCGAACACGACGATGTCGACGCCGGGCGGCTTCGTGAACTGGTGGACAAGACACTGTCACTGGATCCGGAAAACACCGACTGGCACCACCTTGCGGCTCGCCTCGCCGAAGACCGTGGCGACTACAACACCGCCGTCGAGCACTACCTGTGGCTCTACTCCGCATCCCCCGAAGAGTTCGAGTTGGCCTTCCAGCTCGCCGGCGCCTATCTGAACGCCGACCGCCCCTCCGACGCCGCCTCCGTGCTCGAACAGACCCTCCAGCGCCAACCGGACGACCCGGACGCCGGCTCCAAGCTCGCCGACGCCTACGAAGAACTCGACTTCCACGAAAAAGCCGCCCAGCTTCACCGCGATCTCGCCGCCGACGCCGAAGAACGCGCCGACCATCAGGCGGCCATCGACCACTATGGATGGCTCTTCTCGAACGACCCTTCCGATGCCACCGCCGGGCTCCGTCTCGGCATCAACTATCTGGCAGTGGACCGACCCGACGACGCCGCCCATGCCCTGGAACAAACCCTCGAACACCACCCCGACAATCTTCAGGCCGGGCTCAATCTGACCAACGCCTACCAACAACTGGACCGCACCGACGACGCCGTCGACACCTTCGAACAACTGCTCGAACACCACCCCGAACACCCCGGGCTGCTGCGCCGCTTCGCCCAACTGAAGGCGCAACTGGGCGAACAACAGCGAGCCCGCGAACTCGAAGAACGAGCCATCGAGGCCACCCCCGGATTGGAACAACGCGACATGCGCCCGCTTCAGTGATGCTCAATCACTGTCCAGCTCATCCAAAATCTCTCCGGCACTCTGAAACCGGTCGTCTGGATCTTTCTGTAGCAGCTTCATAATGATCCGCTCCAACTCCTCGCTGATCTCGGAGTTCATCGACCGCGGCCGCGGCGGATCGGTGTGGATGTGGTGATAGCTCAAATCACCCTTGGTAAACGGCACTTTCCCGGTCGCACACTCAAACACGGTGCATCCCAGCCCATACAGATCACTGCGAAAATCGATGTCCTTACCGATGATCTGCTCCGGCGACATGTAATAGGGCGTTCCCACCTGCTGGGTGTGTTCGTTCTGATACTCCTTCAGAAACTTCGCCAGACCGAAGTCCATCACTTTCAGATCTCGTTGGCGGGTGGTCATCACATTCCCGCTCTTGATGTCCCGGTGGATCACCCCCTTGTCGTGGGCGTATTTCAGCGCCTGAGCGCAGTTGTTGAGAATGTAGCGCACCTTCTGGTCCGGCAGCGCACCGGTGCGCTTGATCAACTGCTTAAGCGTTGTGCCCTCCACATACTCCATCGCCATGTAGTATTCGCCGTCCTGCTCCCCGGCATCGTAGATGGTCACGATGTTGGGATGCGACAGCGCCGCAGCGGCCCGCGCTTCGCGCAGAAAATACTTCACCGCCGTTTCGTTGTCGCGCAGATTCTCCCCGAGGATCTTAAACGCCACGGTGCGCCCCAGCACCGTATCTCGCGCCTTGTAGACGATCCCCATCCCTCCCCGGGCGATCTCCTCGACAATCTCGTAGCGTTGTGTCCCCTCGTCGCCCTCTCCGTCCAGCGTGCCAAGTCCCCCCGCTGACTTCGACCGGCCTGACAGAGTGCCACGACGCATCCGCTTGCGGATCGCCTTGGCACGCAACCGGGCGTCCTCAAACTCCTCGTCGACCTCTACGATCTTGTTGTAGCAATCCAGCGCTCCCGCAAGATCGGGCTCGTCTTCGAGGGCCCGGCCCATTTTGTACAAAAGCTGCAGTGTCGCCGTTCCCGGCTCCCGGTTGCCCATCGCCGCTTTGTACTTGCTGTAGGCTTTTTCAGCGCGCCCCTGGGCACGGAATACATCTCCCTGCAACTCCTGGCTGCGGGTGTAATTGGCGTCGCTGGAGTCGATGTTCGACAGCGTCTCGATCGCATTGTCATAACGCCGATGTTCGAACTCTAGTTTACCGGCCCGATAGTAGTCTCCCGCCTGCTTGAGCACCCGTAACTGTCCGTCGATGTCACCGGCCTCGGCATACAGCTTCGCCGCTTTCGTCAGTCGGCCGTCCTGCTCGGCGCAGCGCGCCGCTTTGCCATAGCGTGGAATCTCCGAATACAGCTCTTCGGCACGGGCAAATTCGCCGAGTTCCTCGTAGGATTCGGCCGCATTCTCCAGCGCTCCGGTCTGCTCAAACAACTCGGCGGCCTGCCGAGCATCTCCGGCAGCCCGAAAGTTGTGCGCCGCCTCTTCCAGATCGCCCTCTTCCAGCGCCGCCTCTGCTCGCAGTGACGCCGCTTCGTCCTCTTCGCCCGCCTCCTCCAGAAAACGGGCCGCCAGATCGGGACGATTCGCTTCCGCGAGCAGATCTGCAGCGTGCCCGAACTCTCCGGTAATCCGCAGCGCATCTGCGGCCTCTTCGGCAAATCCGGCAGCCAAAAAGATCTCGGTGGCCCGCTCGATCTCGCCGGCCTCCCGAAACAGCTCTCCGGCGCGCCGGGCACGCTCGCGCTGATGGTCCGGAATTTCTTCGGCCGCTTTTCCTCCCTCTTCGACCGTCTCGTCGATATGATGAGCGTACAACTCCCCGGCTTTGAGTGCTTCGCCGGCCTCGTCGTAGGCTTTGGCCGCCTCCAGGTGGTTGCCGGCGCGCTCATACTGTTCGGCAGCTTTTCGCGCTTTGCCCGCCTCCATAAAACACTTTCCCGCCTGCTCCGGCTGCTCGGCGCGAGTATACTCGATCCCCGCCGCCAGCATTCTCCCCGAGTTTTCATAAATTCTGGCGGCCTGCTCGAACTTCCCGGCTTTTTTGTAGGAGTCAATCGCCCGGGCCGGTGAGTCCATCTGCTCAAAAATCTCGGCAGCCCGTGCAGGCTCGTCACCCTCCAGGTAGGCGTCGGCCGCTTCATAATGCTCTCCGGCGCTCGCCAGAAGATCGCCGGCGCCCACGAAGTCATCGGCTTCCACCGCCTTGCGTACCCGCTTTCGGGTCTCCGGCGGCAATATTCGCACCGGCGGCGAGTTATCCTTCGAAAACATAGGGCGAATCCACCGAAATGCCGCCACCGCCGCTGCAGCGATCACCCCCACCAGAAGCACACCACCGACGAAACTGAGAATCGTCATCAACGGTGAACCGTAGCCCGCGCCCTCGGCCAGATCGATGTAATCCGGCACTCCCGTGCCCACCAGGTACGCCAGATGCAACTGCCCTGCGATCATCAGTGGTTCCGTCGCCTCAGTCTGATCAGAATCTGCCGTCGATCGTCACCATGCCACCACCGGGGCCGACCCCGCCGTTCACGCCCACCTGTGCTGCCGGTTGCTCATCGCCCCCACCGACCATATCGAACACCACCAACCCCAGCCCGGCGGCCGTCAGCACTCCCCCTGCCACATAGGCGCTCATCGCGATCCGGTGGTAGTTGTTCGCGTCGTCTCTAAGATCTTGCTGTTGCTGGCGCACCTGTTGCCACTCATCGGGGCTGGCGGCTTCGTGGGTGCCCCGATCCAGCTCGTTGACCTCGTTTGTGGCGTCCATCTGAAAGAAGGTCATCACCCCTCCCAGCGCCAGAAGACCAACCCCGACACCGGCACTGCTGAAGCCCCACACCCCGAAGGCCGGCCCGTCGTCAACATCCACGTCCTGCAGATCTTCGAGCTCGGCGATCTCCTCCGCGTCGGCTTCGGCAAGTTCGACCTCAACGGCCAGTTCGTCACCGGCACCGGCTTCCTTTTCGACGCGCTTTGTTGCGTAGTCCTCCAGCTCGAACTTCACCTCGAACGCCCCCGGGACGCGCTCGACGGTCTGGGGGCTTTCTCCCAGCTCTTCTTCGGTTTCGTCATCGATGATCGTCACCATCGCCCCTTCCGGATCGGTGGTCAGTTCCACGGTCACCACCGCCCGCTCTCTCAACTCCGGAAGTGCGTCGTCGATTCGGCCCAGAAATTCCTCGTCATCTCCAACTTCACGATACGCCTCGTAGTGCTTGATCGCGCGCTCGACGCGATCCGTCTTCTCAGCAGTCTGGCCCATCCGATACTTGATCATCGACTCCCCGAGGATTTCGTGGGCCTTCACGTAGTACTCGTAGGCGGTGTCGAAATCCTCGTCGTCGAACGCATCATTGGCGGTGCGCAGCTTTTCGAGCCCGTCGGCCTCGGTGGGTTCCTCCTCGCCGAACGCCATCGCCGGCGA
>SKMT01000285.1 GCA_007120915.1 Myxococcales bacterium
GACCGTCTCCGCGCTGATCGCGCTGTTTATCGGTGGATGGACGGCGGGCCACTTCTCGTCGGCAGACATCCGCAGTGACGGGCTGATGCACGGAGTGGTGACCTGGGGGTTGTTCGTGCTGGCGAGCTTCCTGGCGGTGACCACCACCATCGGACAGGTCATCGGTGGTGCCTTCGGGATGATCGGACAGAACCTGTCGGCGGTGTTGATGGCGATGCAGCCCGCAGAGCTGACGGAGGCGACGCTGGCCGCAGAGGGAATCGACGCGGCGACGATCGCGGAGATGGAGGCGACAATGGCCGCCGCCGGAGAGCAGGCGCTCGAAGCGATGGCCATCGGCGCCGGCTGGGCCTTCGTGGCGCTCATACTGGGGGTGCTGGTATCCGCGCTTGGAGGTAGCTTCGGTGTGATCGAACCCGAAGAGGCCGGCCAGGAGCGTGGCGAACGCTTCGCCAGCCGGTTCCGTCGACGTCAGCGAGCCTGAGCCCAATCCCAATCCAGGTCCGAAATCGGTCGCTGAACCATGGCGATCCGAACGGAGTCGGAGGCCGCCTACCCCCGGTGGTGGTCTCCGGTCTAAACCGCCGGTGCCCCAGTGGTGCCGGCGGTTTCCTGCGTTTAGACCTGTGGAGGATACAAACTTTTTTGACCCCATCACGCAAAATCGACCCTCTTCGGCTCGATAACAGATCTAGCGGCCCCGCTGCGGTACGTCTCAGGGCTCGCAGAGGTGAAATTGCCGCTGAATCGACAACAACACGAACCGAAACGAGGTGAGTGATGGGATATAGATGCCAGCTTATTCGACGAATGGTGATGATGGTGCTGCTGCTGATGGCAGCCGGGGCCTGCGGGATGGCCGAAACCGACGCGTTGGCCAGCGAACCGCCGGGCCAGCGGGCAGACCAGCCCGATGAGGTGACCCAGCCCGACGACGATGAAGCCGACGAGACCGCGCCGATCGAGGTGGTCGCCCACCCCTTCGAGGCGGCGCCGGGACAGGAAGACGACGGAGAAGTGGACGAAGACAGCCCGTTTGGCGGTGAACCGGGCGATGGCGGCGGCGACGAGGGTTGTCCCGCCTGGTGCGTCAAAACCCTGTGGTGTGGCGACCACGATGAACCGGTGGATCTGGCGGATTGCATCGAGGGCTGCGAATATGCGCAGGCCGAAAATATGGTCGACGACGAGGTGTTCGACTGTGTACAGCAGGCCGACAGTTGTGAGGCGACGCGCCAGTGTCAGCAAAGCATCACCGTCTGTGAGGAGGTCTGCCAGTTTGAGGACAACTGCCAGGAGTTTTCCGGTCAACTGCAGTGTGCCGACTGGTGCAGCGATGAGATCAGCGCCGGGCGGATGAACTGGGACCGCTACGGTTGTCTGATCGACACCGTTGAAGGAGCGTGCCCCGCCTTCGGGTTGTGCGGAATGAACGAGCCCGACGGCGGTTGACCGGGTAGCGCCAACTCGTACAGTGGGCCCGGTGACCAGATGCCGGGCCCGCCGGCGCTCTTTGCTATCGAGTGATTTCGTTTCATCGACCCCGGACGTGACGTGCAATTTCGAAACCCCGACAAGACGAAGCAAAACCTGCTGTTCTTGCTGCCCGTGTTTCTGGTGGTGCCGATGATATTTCTGGCCGGATTTGAGGCCTATCGGTACTTCAGCGGTGCAGAGGAGAGCCCGTTTTGGATGGGGCTGTGGTCGGTGGCGACGCTGTATCTGATGGTGCGAAGCTACTTCGCGGTGCGGAAGGTCATGGTCTTTGGCGACGAGGCTGACGAGGAGTGATGCTTCAGTCGGGTTAGGAGTCGGTCTGCTCGCGGATGGCGCGGTGAATGTCGTCGCGAAGCGGTTCCATCCGCTCCCACAGCGTGGGGCTGTCGCCGACGGGAAGCCGCAGTTCGCTGGTCACACCGGGCGACAGAATCAGCACGGTGTCCACGGAGCGGACGACGCCGGTTTCGAGCAGGATTTCGGCAAGTTGTGCGTCCCCGGCGGGTTGGAGCTGTTCATTGGCGTTCGCATCATCGAGGTGGGGAACGGATTCGACGGGAACCAGATTGAGGGACGTGGCGATCTGAGCAAGCGTCTGAAGTGGGCTTCCAAGCTCCCGGTCGTGATACCACAGCCGCACCCCGTACATGTCGCGGGTCAGCTTTGTGGCTGCACTGCGAGCAGCAGATGGGGAGGTCAGAAGGGTCAGAAGCATCGCCAGGTAGGGGTTGCAACTGATCAGCAACCGCCGCAAATCGGGGCCGCCGCGGGAGGCGACGCTCAGCGTCGATTCATTCACCGGGATGGAGCCGAACCAGCGCCCCACAGCG
Organism: Myxococcales bacterium; assembly: GCA_007120915.1. GTDB lineage: Bacteria > Myxococcota_A > Bradymonadia > Bradymonadales > Bradymonadaceae > SLJM01. The sequence continues at coordinate 2,328 of SKMT01000285.1, forward strand.
TCGGGGGCGTCATAGCTTGCGCGCTGCCACATGGTGGGATTCAGCTCGGCGGGATCACCGATGGCGAAGGTGTGGACCTGACGGGGAAACCCGATGAAGATCGGCCCGGTTTCGCCGAACTGCCGGGCGGAGTAGGCGGTCAGAAAACTCTGGCCTTCGAAGTCAAAAGGAGCCGTAGAAGCGGCCGTGGGGCGGCCGGTAGACCAATCCAGCGATGAGGGGTTGTAAGCCCACTTCAGCATCGAGGCGAGTGCCTGGGCGCGGCGTTGCACCGTCGCCTCCGACAGAGTGGTCATGCTGTCGACGGCCCGACGGCAGGCCTCGCGGGTGGAGGCCGGTTCCGTCAGATCGTCCAGATCGTCGCGCTTGATGCGCTGGACGGTCTTGACCAGCGGACGATCAAACAGGGCGTTTGCGAACAGCCGGCCCCGCGCCGGTTCGCTCTCCACGAAGACACGGCCCATCTCGGTGAGCGCAAATTTTTTGTCGCCGGCGGGCTCAATCCACTGCAGCCAGCGGCCAAATTCGGCGTAATAGCGCACGGTGCGCTCGTCGACCTCCAGAAGCGACGCCAACGTCGGTACCGAGCGCACTTCGCCGCGAAGCGCCTCCAGAAGTTCGATGAACAGCGAGATGCTGTTGGCCTGGGGCACGTCGGTAATCGACTCCGTCAGGTCGAGCTGAATTGTCTCATCGTCTCGGCTCATCACGGTTCCATGGTACAACAGCCCGTTATGGGTCTTGGGACTCGGGTCTCGTGTCTTGGGTCTCGGAGTCTGAGCGTCACGACTTAAGACACACGACGTAAGACACGCGACTCAGCCCGCTGATCACAGGGTACGCGATCCGGGGGGTGCGATCGAAGTTCGCCGTATGTTATGGTGTGGCGGGCCAAAAAAATTTCCCTTGTCAGCCCGAAAAGAAGCCATGGAACTGGAAAACGACAACATCGCCAGTCTGGGATACGAGTTGGACCGAACAGAAGATGTCGATCAGGTTCGGCCGCTTCTTCGCGTCTGTGAGCTCGAGGTGTTCGACGAGCCGTTCGAGGGAGCGGAACAATCGCTCTACCTGGTGGCGAGAACACCGGCCGGTGGAGTCGCCGCCTCTATCGGGTGGGGGTTGTACCCGGGGGGCGAAGCGGTGGTGCATTCGCTGGCGGTGGCTCCGTCGTCGCGTGGGATCGGCATCGGGGCGTCGCTGATCGCGACGACGATGTTGTACCTTCGCGAGCAATGCGGCGTGGAGTCAGTGTACATGGGGGTGGCGCGGCCGCTTGCGGGTTACTTTCGGCGGTTTGGATTTATCGAGGCAGATCGAGAGTCGCTGTCACAACAAGTCAGCAACCACCCGTCGTTCGCCCGCGGGGCGGGCCGCACGCTGGTACGCCGTTATGGCGTGGAGCGCCACGGGCTGGACCAGACGTCGTTCTGCCTGATCCACAACACCACCGACGATGCGACACTGCCGGTGGGAAGCGTGTTCTGGTTCCGTCAGAGTGGGCCGGTGTTGGAGGGACAATACCGCGGAGGGCCGGTGCGTCGGGGCCAGCTTCTGGGGTCGATGGACGGGGAAAACCTGCGCTTTTTCTGGCAGTCCTGCAGCAGTGATGGAGAGTTGATGCGGGGAGAGGGCCACATCATGCTCGATCTGCTCGACGATGGGCGCCGGGAGATGCGTGAGAAACTGGGAGAGGACCCGGGAGAGCTGCTTCTCAGGGAGTTGTAGAGGTTGCAGCGATTCAGCAGGCGGGCAGAAATTCTCTGAGCACCTGATCAAAGTCGGTGGGACAGTCTTCCATGGGGCAGTGCCCGCAGTTGTCGAATACCTCGAGGCGGGCATCGGGCATGTTCTGCTGAAGCTCGTAGGCCGCCGGCAGGGGAACCAGGTGGTCGTTGGCGCCCCAGATCAGGAGGGTGCGGTAGTCGATGTTACAGGCCTCGCTGAGGCAACCGGTCTTGTCGACCAGGTCGGCGCCGAGCTCCAGGATGTAGCGCATTCGCTGCACCTGGCGGATCGGCTTGAGATAGTCGCGAACTTCATCATCGGTCATACGGGCGCGTCGCCACTGCAGTGGTTCGTATAGACGAATCCCCGCTTTGGTCACGCCCAGTTTTGCCAGCCGCGCCGGGACCTTGCCCAGAATCGATCCGAGCCAGTTGGGCACGCCGATTTTCAGCCCCGGGCTGACCAGGGTGAGACTGGAGATGGCGTCGAAGCGCTGCGAATTCAGTGCCGCAAGATAGGACGTGGTCGCCCCCATCGAATGACCCACCAGGTGCACCGACTCTTCGCCCAGAGTGTCGAAAAATGCCTCCAGCCAGTTTAGCAGCCCGTCCAGCGAGGCGTTGATGTCGTCACTTTGAAAGGTCTGGTCGCGGCCATGTCCGGGCAGATCGGGTGCGATAACCCGGAAATCCTGGGCGGTCGACTCCAGTACGCAGCGGAATGCCATGGAGTGGGCCATGATTCCGTGAAGAAACACGACACATTCATCGCCATCGCCGGTTTCAACCCAGTGGAAGGGTCGGCGTTGAAACGGCGACGGCCGATACACGGAGCGTACCGGCAGGCGTCGGGAGTATTCGGACTGCGAGAATAGCACGGCTTACCGCTCGTTGGGGTGCGTTCCGACCTCTGTCTGGGCGGCCATCGGAGTCAAACGCGAAGATGGCCACCGAATTACAATGGTAGTGCAAAAGTGCAGAATTGGCAAAAGTAACGCTCTGTAGTGTGTCAGACCGTGGATTTTTCAGTTCTGGGACAAAAGATAAGCGCGTGGTTTCGGCGGCAAAACCGTTGGAGGTTTGTGGAGGCTTCGGCAAGCTCTACTGGTTTGCGGGGCCCCCTCCGACCCTCCGGCTGCGCCTCCGGGCGACCTCCCCCAATCGGGGAGGGGACTGTGGGGCTTCAGCAACCTCCTCAGATTCGTGATCCCGAGCCCGAGCCCGAGCCCGAGACCGACACCGAGACCGAGACCGAGACCGAGACCGAGCCCGACACCGAGCCCGAGCCCGAGACCGAGCCCGAGCCCGAGACCGAGACCGAGACCGAGACCGAGCCCGACACCGACACCGAGACCGAGCCCGAGCCCGAGCCCGAGCCCGAGCCCGACACCGAGCCCGAGCCCGAGCCCGAGCCCGAGCCCGAGCCCGAGAC
>SKMT01000237.1 GCA_007120915.1 Myxococcales bacterium
CCCCCTCGGTGTTTTTGAGCAGACTCTCCAGTTCTTCGAGTTCGGCGACCGCGTCCTGTTCTTTTTGTTCGAGTTTCGACAGCGGAATGTCCTCGCCGATGGCCTCCTGAAACCGGCGGACCGCCTCGTCAGCATTCTGCAACTGTTCGTCTACGGCACGCCCGTGGGGGACAATCGGCTCGCTTCGAAGCCCCAGATTCTGGCGCCGCAACTCCAATCTTCGGCCCAACTGGCCAACTGCTCTGTCTGCGTCCTCGAACGCCCGACGCGTGGTGCGCAGCTCGTCGAACGCCTCTTCGAGCTTCTCTGCCTGTTCGTCGGCCTCGTCGAACTCTTCGCGTTCTACCGCCTTGCGAAATCTGGCTGCCGCCGTCTCCACCCTTTCAAGCGGTTGTTCAAACGTCTCTTCTGCCTCTTCGGCACGGCCGTCGACCCAGTCCGGCGCCAACTGTTCTACCGCTTCCACGGCCTGTTCGACATCCCGCTCCAGCCCATCGAGCCGCTCGATACGATCCTGTCGTTTCAGAAACTGGGAGATATCCCCGTCGGCTTCACCGAGAACCGACTCGAACACCCCCACCGCCGTGCAGACGGTATCTACGATGTCGTCTTCCGTGATCCGAAGCTGTGTGGTCTCAAACTCTTCTAAGATTAGCCTTTCCATCTCCGGCTGTTCGTACCAGTGGTCGCCGAGCGCCCAGCCCCAGCGGTTGTCGCCGACGTTGAACACCATCCGCACCTGCGGCTTCTCGTCGTAGTCCGGCGGCGGCGCATGCTCCGCCATGAACTCGTCGGCGTATTCGTCGACCTTCAGCTCCACCTGCGGCACATTGCTGCCACCGCCCAGCGCCCCTCCTCGTCTGCGGGTGGTGTACTCCACGATCCCCACCGAGTAGGTGCCATGGAAATCCTGGGGTGGATCCACACAGTCGCGCACCGCCCTGATATCGATTCCGTCTCCCAGATAGTCTCTGGTCGAATCGTACACCAGATTGCGCTCCAACCCACTGGTTGGATCTTCTCCGGTCTGCCGCATCGCCTCCTCGGCGGCAAACACATCGGACTGCAGTTTCAGCGCCCCCTGCAGCTCACCGAGTTCCTCGCGAAGCTGCTCTTCGTCGATCTCGGCGACCGCCACGGTGGGCACCACGGTCAGCGCCATCACCGCAGCCACCAGGGTGGCCGTACATTTCGACACCTTCATACATCTACCATTGTTGTCAGCACTTTCGTCGAACCCGATCGAACGTCGTTATCATACCGTGCAGGCCTGTGCGGACAACGCTACCGCAACGCGCCCCCCGGCGCCCACTTCTCCGTTCTCGGATCTCGGATTTACTTCCGCTTTTACTTCCACTTCTGTCGGATGATCCGCGAGCGACCTCCACGGTCCGCGCGCAAATCTGATAACTCGAGTCCCTCGTCTCGCGCAGTATCGCCGCAACAACCGCCCTCTTTCCGATTTCCGATTTCCGACTTCCGATTTATCTTCATTTATCCTTCGTCGGATGGTGTACGTGCATCCCGTCGAGTATGAACGAAAATTCGGAGACGAAGGCAAAGCAAAAGCGAATCGGAACTCGGAAATCGGAACTCGGAAACGTTCGTTGCCGTGCCTCCAGGGGCCTGCCCCCTCCGAGACGCCTGCCGAGTTACCGCTGCTCCCCGCCGGCCTCCAGCCCCTCTACAAGCGTGAGCAGCCGATAGATCGACAGGTCGACCTGCAACTGCTCCTGGATCAGCGCAAGCTGGGCGACCTGAAGCTGGTCGCGGGCGTTGATGACGTCCAACTGGCTTGCCACCCCGTGGCGAAACGACGCTTCAGCCTGCGACAGGCTTCGCTCGGCAAGTTCAACCTCCGTTTCGGCGCTTTCCTGCTGGGTGCGGGCGGCTTCAATGTCGGCGATGGCCTGTTCGATCTCCGAGTCCAGATCGTGACGTGTCTGCTGGGCGCGGATCTCGGAGGCCACATGCTGAGCGCGCGCCTGGTCCATCTCCCCCTCTCGGATACCTCCATCCCAGATAATCCACTCCGCGCCCAGAATCAGCGTCCACTGTGGGTCACCGGGCTGCAGATCGGTGCCCCGAGAGCCGCCATACGAAAAGGTCGCCGAAAACGACGGCAGATACTGCGCCAACACTTCCCGGCGCTGCCACAGGGTGATTCGTTCGTTCAACCGATCCGCCTCGAACACCGCCCGGTGCTGCCCGGCGCGTTCCATCAGATCTGTTTGAGGCACCTGCGGCGATTCCGGTCGTTGAACGTCGAAGTCTGCATCGGTCTGCAACAGTTGAGCAAGCCCCTTTCGGGCCTGAATGTACTGCAACTGAGCGTTTTCCAACTCCCGAACACGCTGGTGCAACTCTAGTTCGGCTCGGGTGACCTCGAATTCGGTGGTCACGCCTCGTTCGAACTGACGGACCACCGAGTCGTGCAGCGTCTGTGCGGAGTCGACCTGCTGGGCGGCCAGATCGATGGTGCGCCGAATCACCAGCAGGTTGTAGTAGGTCTGGATGACCGCCTCGTCGAGCGCCTCCCGCGTCAGCTCGACCTCCGTTTCGGCCAACGAGCGCTGGGCGTAGGCCTGGTTAATCAGCGGCCAGGCCCGGAAGTTCAGTGACAGCGTCGCGCTGACGGACCACCGCCAGTCGGTGCGCGGCTGGACGACGAACTCTCCGTCGTCGTCATCGGCCTCGAACATGTCATCGAACCCCGGGGGCATATCGTCTTCGTCAAACCCCAGGTCGAACTCGGCGGTGCGTTCTTCCTGGTTGAGCGTGTAGTCGGCGCTGGCGCTGAACGTCGGAAGTACTGCTCCGTAGGCCTGGCGGATGGTGCCGCGGGCCACGTCGATCTGTGTTTCGGCAAGCTGGACGTCGAAATGGTCCTCGTACACCAGCTGTCGGGCCTGGTCCATGCTCAGTGTGCGTTCGGCCTCGATGTCGACCTCCGTGCGTTCATCGACCTGTTCGAGTTCGTAGTGGTCGATCTCGCCGGGTTCGTCGTCGAGAATTTCGTCTATCTCCTCCTCCAGTTGGTCCGACTGCTGTTGCACCGGTGGTGGTTCATCCTCCGGAATCTTTTCGCCTTCTGCGCCCTGGACGACCGCCGGGACCACCAACAACCCCAGCGTCACCACCAGACCGACTCCGCTGACGCGGCGAATGATCCGCAACCCGAACTGCGACAGATCGTCGAGTAGAGAATACATCACGGGAATCATCACCAGTGTCAGTAACGTCGCCGCCAACAACCCGTACACAATGGCGTTGGCCATTGGTTGCCACATCTCCACCGATGTGCCGCCGAGCATGATCTGCTGATTGACGAAATCAAAGCTGATGCCCAGCACAATCGGGGTCAGCCCCAGCATCGTGGTCACCGCCGTGAGCACCACCGGGCGAAACCGCACCAGCCCACCCCGCACCACCGCCTCGCGCCGGTCGTATCCCCGATCGCGCAACTGATTGATGTAGTCGATCATCACAATCGCGTTGTTCACCACCACCCCCGACAGGCTGATGATGCCGATGCTGGTCATGATCACCCCGAAGGGCATCCCCGTTAAAATCAGACTCCACAACACGCCGATCAGGCTCAGGATCACACTGATCAGAATCAAAAATGGCTGGACCACCGAGTTGAACTCCGTGACCAGAATGATGGCGATCAGAAACAGCGCCGCCAGAAGCGCCATCGTCAGAAAGTCGGCGGCCTCCTCCATGTCCTCTTCCTCACCGGCCTGGCGCATCTCGTAGCCGGCGGGCATCTCCATGTCTGCGAGTCGATCACTGATCTGGTCGCGAATCACCGGGGGTAGATACCCCTCTTCGATGTTCGCCGACACGGTGATCACGCGCTCCTGGTCCTTGCGCTGGATCGAGCCACTGCCCCCGCGCACCTCGACGTTGGCGACCTCTTCAAGCGGGATGTGCACGCCCTCTTCATTGACCACCGTCAACTGCCGGATGTCCCCGGGAGACCGGCGGCTCTCTTCGGCGAGCCGGACCACGATGTCGTGTTCGTCCTCGTATTCGCGAAACACCGTCGTCTCCGTGCCGGCGACGGCGGTGCGCACCGTACGGGCGACGGCGCTGGTGCTCAGCCCGCTCATCGCCGCTCGCTGCCGGTCGATATCGACGTGAATCTCGGGGCGCGTCAGCTCCAGGTTGTCCGTCAGGTCCGTCACCCCCGGGATGGTGCGGATCTCCTGCTGGATGCGCTGCGAGATCTCGGAGAGCGTCTCCAGGTCATCGCCGGCGATCTCCAGCGCCACCGGCGCTCCCGTCGGCGGGCCCATATCGTGCTGCTGGAGCACCACCTCGGCGCCGGGGATCCTGCTGTAAATTTCGCGGAGTCGATCCATGAACCGCCGCGGGTCGGACTGCTGCTCTTCGACGGGCTTCAGATCCACCGTGATCTGGCCGTAGTGCGTCGCCTGCCCCCCACCGCCCATCTGACCGCCCCCCCGGGTGCCCGCATCGGTGACCCAGCCGGTGACCAGATCGGGCTCGGAACCGACCGGTTTTTGCATCTGAGTGAGCACATCGTCGGTGGCATCGACGTTGGTGCCGTCGGGCATCGTCAACTCAATGGAAAACTGCTCCGGCGTGGTCTCCGGGAAAAACTCCACCCCGTGGTTCAGTTGCCCGTAGGCCGCGCAGGTGCCGAACAGCGCTGCCACCGTCACCACCGTCACCAGCCACCGACGGTCCAGCGCCCACACCAGCATCGCCCGGTATATCCGATAGATCCGAAGATCCGGGACCGACTCGTCCTCCAGCTCGATGTCCTCATCTACCTTCATCAACGTGGCGCAGAGGGTGGGATTGATCACCAGCGCCACGAACAATGAGCTCAACAGGGTGATCACCACCGTCAGCGGCAGATACCCCATAAATTCGCCCATCACTCCCGGCCAGAACAGCATCGGGAAGAACGCCGCCACCGTCGTCATCGTCGCCGCCGTAATCGCCCACCCCACCTCCGTGGTTCCCTCCAACGCCGCTTGTTCCACCGACATCCCCGTGGTGGCAAACCGGTAGATGTTCTCTACGACCACCACCGCGTTGTCCACCAGCATCCCCAGCGACAACAGCAGCGCGAACAGCACCACCATGTTCAGCGTCACCCCCATCAGCGACAGCACCAGCACCGACAGCAGCATGCTCAACGGCACCGCCGACGCCACGAACAAGGCATTTCTGACCCCGCCCATGAACAAAAACAGCACCAGAAACACCAGGATCATCCCCGTGAGAAGCGTATTTTCCAGGTCGTGGACAATCGCCTCGATCGACTCCGACATGTCGTTGATGATCGTGATCTCGACGTCGCCGCCGGCGCGCTGTTCGTACTCGGCGATGATCTCCTTGGCCTCCTCGGCGACGTCGATGATGTTGTCGCCGGCGCGCTTGACCACGGCCAGCGAGATGTTGGGGCGGGTAACCGGAACCGGCTCC
>SKMT01000209.1 GCA_007120915.1 Myxococcales bacterium
AACTATGAAGACGCCATCGAGGGGTATCAAGCATTCCTGGAGCAGTACCCCAACAGCCCACTTGCCTCCACCGCCGAGATGCGGCTTCGCAACATCCACCGCGAGGTGTCGTCGGTGATGGAGCGCACCGGCTCGCCCCGCCCCACCTACCACGGCCCCGACGGTGAACAAAACCTCTCGGATGTCGACGAAACTGAAGCTCCCGCAGATCCACCGCCACCAGAGTAACCTCCCTCATCCTCCCCCGCCGGCTTTGCCGCGGGGGAGGTGCCCGCGAAGCGGGCGGAGGGGGCCTGACGTTCCAACTACCCAACTCTCCAACTATCCGACCCTCCAACCCCGAGCGCCAGCGAGGAAACCGCATGTCCCAGTTAGCCACCGTCGCCCGACTGCGACGGCGTCTGACAAAAAACCGGCTCGCAACGCTCGCGCCGAAGCGCCGGTTCACCTCCCTGCTGCTCATACTCGGCGGCATCGTCGCCCTGCTTGTGGGCGGGCACTTCGCCGCGCCGGCGCTGATGGAGCCTCCCCTCGATCTGGCGACCCCCCGGGGGCTTAGCCCCGACGACCTTCCCGCCGGACAGGCGGCGCTGGAGGCGTCGTTCTGGTTGACCGTCTTGTTGGCGACGGTGCTGAACTTTCGGATCCTCGAACTTCTGTTTCGCCGCCCCGACATCGTGGCGCTACAGCCGCTTCCCATCCAGCCGCAGGCGCTGTTCGCCGACCGGCTGATCACCACCTTCATCGAAGCCGTCGTCGCCGCGGCGGCGGCCTCGCTGTTCTTTCTGCCCCTGGTGTGGCACGGCGGCGCTGCGGCAGCGCTCGCGTCTGCCGTCATGCTTCTGGGCGGGCTTTTGTTCGGAGCCAGCGTATCGATGATGCTGATGCTGGTGGCCACCCAGCGGCTGGTCCCCCAACAGATCGACAGCGAACAGTCCAGCCGCTCCCACCCCATGCTCTCCGACGCCTACGGCGGGCCGGGCCAGATTCTGCTGTACGCCCCCGGCGTCGCGCTGGGCGGGGTCATCGTCCTCGCGTTGTTCTGGAAGCTTCTGCTCGGCGAACCGCTTCGACTCGGCGCGTTCAACGAGCCCTTCTGGATCGGCAGCGCCGTCATCTTCGCCGTGGTTGCTGGTTGTCTCTTCGTCGCCTACCGCGCCTTCGTGACCGACTACTACGCGATGGCCCCCCGGTTTCACGAAGCCGACTCCACCGACTTCAGCGCCATCGCCGACTATCAGGAATCGTCGTTCCAAAACGAAAGCCCCTGGGAGCTGGGGCTCGGAAGATCAGCAGCCCGTGTCTGCCGCGCCCTTCTTTTGGACGACGACCGGCGCATGGCCGGCGGCCGCGTCGGCTACGCGGTGGTCATCGCTCTGGCCATCGTCGCGATGCTGATCACCGACCTGGAGGCGATGCCGCTTTGGGCGGTGGCCATCCTCCCCGCCACGCTCATCGCCGCAGTGGTCAACCCCTGGCAGCGACTCAGCGAGCGCGCGCGGCTGCTCGACGACCCGCTGGGGCTGCCACTTACAGCAGTGGACCGCCGCATCGCAGCCGACCGCGTCGCCATCCGCGAGTTTCTCTTCGTCGCCGCCCCCTACGCCACCGCCGCCGCCGTGATTCTGGGCTACTTCCGCGGCGCCGGCGCCGACGGCGTGCTCGCCGCCGCCGCATCCATCGCCGTGGGCCTGGGGGTGGCCGCCGGCGTCACGCTGATACGCCGGCTCGGTATTTATCACACCGCCACCCGCTGGCTTCCCCCGGTATTTTTGGTGCTCATGGCCACACTGACCATCATATCGCTGACCGCGGCCGTCGCCGTCGGATTCGCGGCCTATCTGGTCGCCATCGCCGTCTCCACCCTGGACCGGAGGTCCCATGCCACCGTCTGACCCCGTGCTGACCATCGACTCGCTGACCAAGAAGTTCCGCCGCCTCGTCGCCGTCGACGACGTCAGCTTCCGCATCGAACCCGGCGAATTCGTCGGGCTCATCGGGCCCAACGGCGCCGGAAAATCAACGACCATGGGCTGCATCGCCGGCACCGTCGCCGCCGACGAAGGCACGGTGACCATCGCCGACACCGAAGTCGTCGCCGAACCGGTGGCCGCCCGCCAGAACCTGGGCTACGTCCCCCAGCACCTGACGTTGCTCGACTATCTGACCGGCCAGGAGTACCTCGACTTTCTCGCCGACCTGCGCGAACTCAACGACGACGAACGAACGCGCGACATCGACGAGCTGATGGAGTTAACGGAGCTCGACGACGCCCGCGACACCATCATCAAGGAGTACTCCGGCGGCATGCTGCGCAAACTCGCGCTGGCCGCCGCGCTGATCGGCTCCCCGAAACTGTTGGTGCTCGACGAATCCTTCGTTGGCCTCGACCCCGAATCGACCCACCGCGTACGCCGCCGACTGGTGGACCACTGCAAATCCGGCGGCGCCGTGCTCTTGTCGAGCCACATCCTGGACATGCTCGAATCGATCTGCACCCGCTTTCTCATCCTCCACGAGGGCAAGCTGGTACGCGACCTGGACGACGGCGAACTCCACGAGATGAAAGACCAGGGCGTCATCGACAATCTCACCGATCTGTACCTCGACGTCACCGGCAAGGCCCTCGAAGCGGTCTAAACGGCGTGTTTGGCGCTGGGTGCTTGGCGCTGGGCGCTGGGTGCTTGGCGCTGGGCTCTGGGCGCTTGGCGCTGGGGGCTGGGTGCTTGGCTCTGGGCTCTGGGCGCTAGTTTGAACCCACGGGGTTTCACCAGATCTGGTGACGATACCGTCCTCGGTATCGGCAGTAGCCTTTCCCACCGCCCGGCGGCCCAGCTCCCACAAAGCGATATCTGGCCCGGTCATCCCGATCAACCTACCGGCGGCTCCCAGTCCCGATTCGCTTCATACTCACGCCAGTACTCCGTCTCAAACTCCTCCAGATCCGGCGTCCGCCCCCGATTCATCGCTCGATTCCACCGGTCCCGGTCCTCGAAAAACACCGTCGCCACCTCCACAAAATCTTCCAGTGACGACGGCTTGTCGAACCCGAACTCGTCACAGAACAGCCGGGCAATCTCCAGCGCCCGGGGATGTTCCCTTACCTCCTCCAACCCCAGCGCCTCGATCAGCCTCAACAGGTACTCCCCGCCGTCGCGCGGCTTCACCGAGTAGCCGAGCACTTCCAGCAGCAGATCGTCGTCCACCCGCCCGGCCAACTCGTCGACGTCACTGGCCATCACCCATACCGCCGACGACCGATGTTTTTCGTCACCGGTTCGAATCCTCCTCAGATGCAACTCGGCGACCTCCTCGTACTCCCCCAACTCTCTGCACAGCATCACCCGCAGCCCCAACAACGACTGCAACTCTTCGTCGTCGGCATCTTCCTGAAGCGCCACGGCATCATCGCGAAGCCGGCGAAGACTCTCTTCATCAGTTGCGTCACGAAGCCGAACGTGGAGCCATTCGATGTCGGTGAACTTGTCGCGGTCGTATCGCTCTTCGAGATCCATCGCCTATCTCTCCGTGTACCACTCCAACCACTGTGCCAACACCTCATCGGGCTCGTCGTCCACCGCATCGCCGGCGAATCCGGCGGCCCGCTCGGGCTTCATCGGGCACAACACGCTCAGCAACGTATCAAAACGCACCGCCGGGGCCTCATCGCCCAGAAGCGACGCGACCACCTCTTCGAGTCGATCTTCCCCCAGCAGCACACCGAGATTGGCGGTCATCTCGATGATGCACATCTTCTCCTCTTCCTTCGGAAACCACTGCCGCACCAACTCGATCCCCTCCGCTCCGCGCGGTGGCGGCACCTGCACCAGAAGTGACTGCGCCGCCATCCGGGTAAACCAGTCGTCGTCGCGGATCAGCTTCCCTGCCCGCCGAAGAATCTTTGGCCAATCGGTTCGCACGAAAATCTCCGCCACATGGCAAAACACCAGCGGATCCGGGTCGTCGAGTCCAGCTCTCACCTGCTTTTTCAGCCGCTTGACCGGTCCCGTGCGTCCCGCCTGCTCCACCAGGTTCCTGGCTGCCATCGCCACGTGATTGCGCACTCCCCTGTCGGCGTGCCCGAACATCTCTCCCAGCATCCAGCCCGCATCCTCATGCCAGGGATCGATCCGAAGCAACGCCTCCGACAACCACACCGCCGAGTAGGCGTAGATGTCGTGTTCCTGCGTGTCGTGGTCGAGGCGGGCGAGTGCCTGGTCGCGAACCTCGTCGAGCTTCCGTTCCAGCAAGCCCCGCGCCTCCCAATCCCGGGCAAGCCCCAGAATCTGAGGCCCATTGCCATACGGCGGCTCCTCCGCCTGCGCCAGCAACTGTCGCACCGCCGGCAGCACCCGCTCATCCCCGGCGTGTTCCGCCAACGACACCGACGCATCACCATCTTTCTCCAGTCTCTCAAGCAACTGTTCCACCGACGCTGGCGGCTGCCGAAACGACACCGGTGACACCTCCGACGCCTCGAAATACGGCACCGGCCGCGCCCGAAACCAGTCACTCTCGGCCTCCGGATCCGTCAGCCGTCCCTCCTGTCGGGTAAACACTCGTTTCGACATCGTCATCTCCCTGCCGTCCAAGACCGGTTAAAGCTCCCACACAGCGATATCAGCCCTCCTGCTCCAACCGCTTGTCTACCGCAGCCACAAACTCCGCGAGCACATCGGTGCGAAGCGTATCCCCCAACAGCGTCGTCGACATTCCAACGTCATCTGCGATGACCTCCAACCACCGTCGAAATTCGACGGGCCAGTCGATGTCCCGGCCTTCCGCAAACCGCCCGACCCCCTTGATGACCTCCAGCTCTGCACGAACGACCCTGCGCAAATCCTCCGCCTCGTCTGGACGTTCCGTCTCCACTTTGTACTCAGAGAAGTCCCTCAGGGTGCGACTGTACTCCCCCTCATCGGGCACCACCTCACTGAACACCGACAGTTCAACGGAAAACATTAGCTCCCGCAGTCCCGACTCTTCCGGCCGATAACGCCGCAAGAGTCGGATAATTGCCGAGGCTGGCCAGGTGGCCCCCACCCGCTTCATCAGCCCCGCTAGCATGTACAAGATCATCCGCCACCACATTGCAACGCCTCTTCATTTGGCTGTGTCGCACTCACGCCCACTTCCAGTCCCATTCATCCCGGATCATATCGACGAAACCTACCACGTCAGCCGTCGAAATTCCCTCAGGCGACTCCGGCAGCGTCTCCACGGAGACACCAACCTCTCCGGCCACGTTCTCAAGCGCCTTGCGAGTGGTTGGCGGCCAGTTCATGTCGTCAGCAGTTTCCCCACCGAGCTGCGTAATCGTCTTGCAGACATCTAGAACCCCCACAAACAACTCCGGCTCCTCCTCACTGAGACCGCGGAGGTCTTCATCGGCCAGAAAATCGAGGATGTCCTCGACGGTTCGGTACAGTTCAGTTTCATCCCTGTGAAATG
>SKMT01000078.1 GCA_007120915.1 Myxococcales bacterium
GACGGTCGTCGAACTGGCGAGAAACGGGTGTAGCATGGTTCCCACCGACCTGGGACAGACACTTCAGGAAGTGGTCAAGGGGCTGTTTCGCAAGGGAGCGCGGTTTCGCGCCGAAAAGATAGGTATTCTGGTGGGGTTTGTGGTGTTGTCGCTGGGCAGTGTGCTGTGGGCATTCAGCGAGCCGGCCGACGATGACGCGCTGGGGGCACAGTTGTCGGCGGAGCACGATATCGTCGGTCGGATGATCAGCGTCGAAAATACGAGCGATCGGAATTGGCGTGACGTGCGAATTGTCCTCGATCAGAAGTACCTGTTCGTCGCCGACGAGATCGAAGCCGGCGAGTACCTGAACCTGGACGCCGACGAATTCATCTACGCCTACTACATCCCCCGTTCCTGGGGACAGCATCCCTGGGAGGAGTTGGCCGACAGCGGCGACAAACCGAACGCGCACCCGCCGGTCAGCCATCGGCCTTCCTTCGTGCAGATCCGGGCCCGAGAGGGACGGCTCGACGAGCATTTGTAGCTTCCATCATGGTGTGCCACGGCACAACGGGGGCGAGACAACACCGATGAACAGCCCCGTACATCAGCGGGCGGGGATTTACGTGCATATTCCGTTCTGTGAACGGCTCTGTCCGTACTGTGATTTTGCGGTGTCGATCAAAGTCGACATTCCCCACCGGGAGTACACCCGGGCGGTGCTCGACGAGCTGCAGAGCCGACGCGACGAGATGCAGCACTACCGGGTGGCGACGATCTACTTCGGCGGGGGAACACCGTCGCTGTTGGAGCCCGCGATGCTGGGCCGGATTCTGGAGCGCATCGAACAGTGGTTCGATCTGGTGGACCGCCCGGAAGTGACGATGGAGGCCAATCCCAATCAGGTAACCGATGAGAACCTGCGGCGGTGGACGGACATCGGAATTGGGCGGCTGAGCATTGGCTGCCAGAGCTTTCAGGATCGGCATCTGGAGGCGCTGCGGCGAAATCACAGCGGTGATCAGGCGTTTGATGCGGTGCAACGGGCGCTGGAAGTGATGGATCGGGTGTCGATGGACCTGATGTTCGCCGGGCCGTCGCAGCCAATGGAGGAATGGGGCGCCGATCTGGAGCTGATGCAGCGGATGGTGCGCGAACAGGGCCTGGACCACGTCAGCGGCTACAACCTGACCATCGAACCGGGCACGGCGTTCTGGATTCGCCGAAAACGGGGCACCGTGGTCACCCCGGACCACGACACCGCCGCCGCGATGCTCGAACGGCTGGTGGAGGCGACCGACGAGGTGGGACTTCGCCGCTATGAAGTGTCAAACTTCGCGGTGGACGGCGCCGAAAGCGAACACAACAGCTCCTACTGGCGAGGCCGTCCCTATCTGGGGGTGGGAGCCGGGGCGCACAGCCTGCAGGTCGGGGTGGGGGGCCGGGCACAGCGGCGCAAAAACCCCCGTCGCTACGATGACTACATCGAGGCGGGCGGCGAGCCCGAAGAAGTCGAACGGCTCGACCCGGCCGACCATCTCGCAGAACGGCTGTTTCTGGGGGCGAGAAGCCGCCGGGGTGTCGACATCGACGAGATCCAGCAGTTGTTCGGCTCCTCGCTGGGCGACGTCGTCGACGAGGTGCGCCCGGTGCTCGACGATCTAGTCGACCGGGGATGGATGAGGCTGGACGACGGTGTGGTGTACCGGCCGACGAACCGGGGGCTCGATTTTTCGGACTCGCTGGCTCAGTGGCTGTTCGAGGCGGTCGATGAGGTCGTGAGCACGTGAGGTCGCGCCGCCACCAGTGTTCGTTCCAGCGCTCGACCCGTAGCCCGGGGCTAGCCGCAGTTGAGGCTGCCCCGGGTGCGCAGGTTCATAAACCCACCGAAGGTGCGTGAACCCACGCCGGCGAGAAATGGCTGGCGTCACCGACTTCTGTGCTCACATTTGAGGGTGCAATCGCGCACACAGGGGGGAGACGATGAGAGCGTTACAACTGGTGGGGGCGGTGTTGTTCGGGGCCGCCCTGGCTGTGGCATTGCCGGTGGTCGCCGACTACGAGGAAGAGGGCTCGTCAGCAGCGGTGGTCCACGGAGATCGCGTAGATGCGAAAATCAGCGGCGACGGCCAGGCGCGGGCGGTGCCGATGGCTCAGGGGCGGTGGGCATATCTCGGTGAGTTAAGCCTGGAGGCGGGCGCCGAATACAACAACGAAGCCGGAGCGGTGGAGCAGTATCTGTATGTGCTCACGGGAAGCGCAGTGCTGAAGGTGGAGGACCACCGATTTTTCATCGGGCCCAGAATGGGGGTGTACATTCCCACCGGCGCCGATGTGCAGTGGGCCAACGGGCCCGACGAGTTGGTGGCAGTGCAGTTTTTCGTGGGCAAATCGCCCGGGGTGGGCTTCGATGACTGGTACCGGGAACAACAGGAACCGAAGTGGCCGCCGCCCCCGCGGATGCCCCGGCCCGATCGGTCCGAGATTTCCGTGCGCTGAGGTCATTGCGATTCCCCCGCAGTTTGGAGCCCGGTGACGCCGGGTTAGCTTTGGGAACAACACCTCAATCAGGCCGGGAGAGTACCGATGCGTTCGATTCCAACCAGAGTTCATGGAGTGTTCGATTATCTGGTCGGGGCGTTTCTGATCGCGATGCCCTGGCTGTTCGGGTTTGCCGTCATCGGTGGACCCGCCACCTGGGTGCCCGTGTTCATGGGGGCCGCTGTGATCTTCTACAGTCTACTGACGGATTATGAGCTCGGGCTGGTACGGCGACTCGATATGAGAGCTCACCTGTGGCTCGACGGGCTGGCCGGGGTGGCGCTGTTGATATCGTCGCTGTTTTTCGGGTTCTACGACGTTGTGCTGTTCTGGTTCCCGCAGATTCTGGCCGGTCTGTTGCTTCTGGTGGGGGCACTCACCACGCAGAAACACCCCGAAGAGCGCACCCGTATCGAACGGGTGCCCAGGGTGCGCTGACGTCGGGCTCAGCCGGTATGGACCGGCAGTGTGATTTCGACGGTAGTGCCGGCGCCGGGGGAACTGTCGATGTCGATCCTGCCGTCGAATTGCTGCAGGATTTGACGGGAAATGCTCAATCCCAGCCCGGTGCCTTTGATGGCATCTTTGGTGGTGAAGAAGGGATCGAATGCGCGGTCGAGAATGTCGTCGGCGATCCCGACGCCTGTGTCGGAGACGGAGATGACCACATTGTCGTCGCGCCGGAAGGTGCAAATGTGGACCTCATTGGCATGACGGTAGCCGTCGGGGATAGCCTGGGCGGCATTGATCAGCACGTTCAACAGCACCTGGGCGAGTTTTGCCTCATTGGCCAACACCGTCGGCGGGTCACCGTAGTCGCAGATCAGTTGGGCTCGGTCGCGAATCGAGTCGGCAGTCGGGGATCAGCTCCAGCAACTTGCTGTCGAGCATCGCCGCGATCGAGGCGCCATCGGGCAGCGGGAGTTCGGTGTCGGAGCGGGCCGCCAATGTCTTTGTTCGGGGGCTGCTTCACAGTTCGGGGCTCGTCTGCCCTGACATTTTCGTTCGTTTAGCCCGGGCTGGGTGTAGTAGAATGATCTAATCGCTGTCTTCAGGCTCGGAGTCGCAGCGCGATGGCGGGAAGACCAGCCTGAAGGTGGTGCCTTCGCCGAGTTTGGAGTCTACTTCAATATGACCGTTCAGCGCGGCGACGAGACTGTGGCAGATCGCCAGACCCAGCCCCGTTCCTTCGCCGACAGGCTTGGTGGTGAAGAAGGGGTCGAAGATCTGGTCCTGATGCTGAGGGGGGATTCCCTCGCCGGTGTCCATGATTTCGACGACGGCGTTCGAGTTGTCGTCGGTGTACGTGGTCACCCGAATAGCGGAGTCGGAGGGGTCGCCGTCGCCGAGGGCGTCGGTGGCGTTGACGAGAAGATTGAAAAATATCTGATGGAGGCTTCGTTCGCTGGCCTGAACCGTGGGAGTCTCTTTGTAGTCTTCAACCAGTGTGGCGTGGCTGCGGATGTCAGCGGCGGCGACATCGACGGTCGACTGGAGTACTTCGACGAGGTTGACGGGACGCAGCCGGTCGTCGGAGGCATGAGAAAACGTCGACAGTCCTTCGACGATTTCCTGGACACGTTTCGCGCCTCGTAGCGCCGCCTGGAGCGCCCGGCGTTTCTCATCAGTCGGCTCCTCGGGGTCGTCGAGCGTCTCCAGCAGGTACTCAATGTTCGTGAGCACATAGGAGAGCGGATTGTTTACTTCGTGGGCGATGCCTCCGGCCAACGTTCCAAGCGACATCAGCCGCCGTGCCACTTCCAGCCGTTCTTCGAGCTGGCGCCGTTCGGTGATGTCGCGGATCAGACCGACCAGAAACTTTCGCCCCTGCGCATCGATGAAGCGTGTCTTCTTGGTGACCACCGTGTGCTCGACCCCCTCGGCGTCGGTCAACTTTTCCTCGTTGACGTCCGGTTGACCGGTGGAGAACACGAGGTTGTCTTTTTCCCAGAACACATCGGCCTGTTCTTCGGGGAAAAAGTCGTAGTCCGACTGACCCAGCAGTTCTCCTCGCGGATAGCCCATAAATTCGCAGTACGCGTCGTTGAGCAACACCCAGCGGTGTTGCTCGTCTTTGACGAACAGCGGATCGGCGATGGTATCGATGATTTTCTGGAGAAACGGTCGGTCCAGCCCGCCATCCTCAGCGCTGTGGTCTCCAGGACCGACCCCGGAGAGCTCAGCGAGTTGTTCGAGCAAACGGTGTGGACGGCGCTGTGGGGTGGCGTTATCGCTGAGCCAGCGCACCAGATCGGCGGCCAGTTGCTGCAACTCGTCGGTGAGCTGCACGTTCAGTTCGTCGGCGAGCCGGGCGGCGATGCGCCGGGCGCGACGTTGCTGTTCCGATGTAAGTCGGGACGTCATTCCCGATACTCCAGTCAGCAGAAACGCCTGATGTCACATTGCTGATAGTAAACACCATGGTAGCTCATCGGGGTAGGTTCAGGCCAATGTCCTGCTGAGTTAGCTGTCTGATCGGCGCTTGCGGTGGTGCAGAAGCTGCCAGCCCACCAGCGCGGCCTGGAAGATAAGTGCCGCCGACAGTGCGGCCCAGGCCCATACTCGCGACGGCGTTGGGGCAAACTCTTCGATGGACTGCAGGCCAAAATAGTCCAGAAACGCCGGCTGTGTCATCTGATAGAGGATGTTGTCGAAGCCCGCGAAGGCCGCAGCGGCGGCAATGATCGCCACAAGCGCCAGTGCGCCGAGTGGGGCCAGCCGTTCGGACCCGCCGGGCAGAACGACCAGCACAGTGCGGCTGAACTTCGGGAACCGGGCGCCGATGAACGCACCGACAAGCCCGATGAACAGCAGTACGACCAGTGGCGCACCGGCGAACAGCAGACTGACCGAGGGGGGGGCTTCGAAGGCCGCGGGGTCGTGCTGGGCGGCCCGGGCGGTGGCGA
>SKMT01000179.1 GCA_007120915.1 Myxococcales bacterium
CCTGCCCGACGGGTTTCGCGAGGCCTACCAGACGCTGGTGGAGGCGGGAGTGATGGGGCTGACCGGGCCCACCGAATACGGCGCGGCGGGAGCGCCGGAGCCGCTGGGGATTTGCTTCACCGAAATTGCGACAGCCTGCAACAAGAGCTTCTCGATGTGCCCGGGGCTGAATTTGGGGCTCGCCGACGCGCTGGATCATCACGCGACGGAGGAGCAAAAGGAGAAGTACCTCGAAAAACTGATCACCGGCGAGTGGACGGGCACCATGTGTCTGACCGAGCCGCAGTGCGGCACCGATCTGGGGCTGATGACCATGAAAGCCGAGCCCGTGGGCGACGACACCTACGAGCTGTCGGGCACCAAGATCTGGATTACCTTCGGGGAGCACAATCTGACGGACAACATCATCCACTTCGTGCTCGCGCGGCTTCCCGATGCCCCGGAGGGCACCCGCGGGATCAGCGCCTTCGTGGTGCCGAAGATCCTGGAGGATGGAACCCGCAACGAAGTCTGGTGCACCGGGCTCGAAGAGAAAATGGGCATCCACGCTTCGCCGACCTGCGTGATGAGCTTTGAGGGGGCGAAGGGCTATCTGGTCGGTGAGCCGAACAAGGGGATGCGCGCGATGTTCACCCTGATGAACATGGCTCGTCTCTATGTGGGCATCGAAGGAGTGGGGCTGGGCGAGATTGCCTATCAGACGGCGCTGGCGTTTGCCAAAGACCGGCGGCAGGGCCGGTCGCTGGACAAAGACAAGCGCGAGCTCGACGAGGATGCCGACAACATTCTGGTGCACCCGGACGTGCGCCGGTTGTTGCTGAACGTCAAATCGACGACGCAGGCGCTTCGCGCGCTGGGGCTGTCGGTGGGCATCGAGGTCGAAAAGGCGCGGCACCATCCCGACGAAGAGGTGCGCCAGGAGGCCGACGACTACGTGCAGTTGATCACCCCGCTGGTCAAATCGTTCGGCACGGAGCGCGGCTTTGAGAACATCTCCGACGCCATGCAGGTGTGCGGCGGGGCGGGCTACACCACGGACTGGAACATCGAGCAGTACATGCGCGACGAGCGCATCGCCATGATCTACGAGGGCACCAACCACGTGCAGGCCCTCGATCTGATCGGGCGCAAACTGCCGAAGGACAACGGTCGGCTGCTTCGCAGCTTCCAGAAACGGGTGATGACCGAGGCCGAAGCCTGCAAAGAACACGACGAGCTTCAGGGCCTTGTCGCCGCTTTTGAGAAAGGGGCGGGTCGGCTGATGGAAGTGACCATGAATCTCGCCCAGGTCGGCGCCCAGGACCCCGAAGAAGGGGCGGCGGTGGCGTCGAACTACCTGAACCTTCTGGCGCTGGTGACGTTGGGCTACATGTGGATGCGTCTCGCCCGCCATGCCATCGAAAACGACACCAGGGACAAAGAGACGCGGCTGAAGACAGCGAACTACTTCGCGGAGGTGATCCTGCCGGAGACCGGGCTGTACAAGAAGCTGTGCGAAGTCGGCAAAGACCCGATCATGGCGTTTGAGCCCGAGGAGTTTTAACCCGGAAATCTCCGGGTTAACGCGTCTTCAAGCTCCCCCGTTTGGCATCCCACTCGGGGGGGCTAGTCGCCACAATATCCGACGGGCCCCTCGAAGTGCTCCTCGTCGAGGGGGTGAATTTCCACCTCGGTGCCATCGCCGGTAATGTCGAGTTCGGCGACCTGCCAGAACATCCCGCACTCGATGGTTTCGAATGCCTCGAACTGCAGCTCGCCGTCGACGAAGATCCGCACACGGGCTTCGTCGGGGCCGTGACCATGGTCGCGAAAATTGTGGACGGCCACCCGGAATCCCTCCCCGTCAAACAACCGCTCTTGGTTGATGTTTTCCGGTCCGTCGCCCACCAGATTGTCCACATCCAGAAGGGGGTCGTATTCGGGAATGCCGTTCGGTTCGTTGCCGTCTTCACCACCTCCCCAGTCGGGGTTGGGCGCACACCACCACACCGCGTCTGCCTGGTTGTCCGGATCCCGACAGGGCAACTCCTGATAGCCGTCAAACCAGGTTCCCCCGGGCAGAAGATAATGAAGATCGAGGTCGATCGGCTCTTCGGCCGGGTCGGCATCGAGCCGCCAGGTCAGTTCGACATGCAGATCGACCTGGGGTTTGACGGTGATCGTGGTGCAGGTTTCTTCAGAGGTGCACTGCTGTTCGTTTTCCACGGTCAGACAGACCTCGAACTCTCCGGAGACATCTGCCAGCAGGGAAGGAATCGCCGACGTAGGTTCGGAGATCACCGCCGAGCTTGGGTCGGGTCTGTCGTACAGACGCCACTTGTAGCTGAGGTCTTGGTCTTCGGGGTCGTATGAGCCGCTTCCGTCCAGGTTGACCACCGTGTTCGGAGTCACCTCGCTGTCGGCATCGATGTCGGCGATGGGGAGTCCGGCCTCGCAACCATCGCAACGGTCGACTTTTACACACTTTTCGAGCGATTCGTCGCAGTGGCCTTCGTGACATTCACCGTCGTCCAGGTGGGAGCAGTCCCGGGGTTCACCGACGCACTCGCCGAGTGTGCACTTCTCGTCGACCACACAGTGTTGGCCGGTATCACAGGGGAATTTCTCGGATTTGTCGATCGCTACGCACCCTTCGGCATTTTCCCGACACACGCCGCTGCGACAGAGCCCATCGAGATGTGAGCAGTCCTTCGGTTCGCCCACACATGTTCCCTCCTCGGTGCAGGTCTCATCGACGGTGCAGACGAGCCCGTCGTAGCAACTCTCGCCGACATTTGCCGGTTCGGCCACGCAGGTTTCGGTCTCTTCGTCACAGACGCCGATGTTGCATTGGTCGTCGAGTTTCGAGCAGTCCCCACAGGGAGGATCATCCGTGTCGGTGTCGCCCGTGTCGGTGTCGATCCCGTCACCGGCATCGGCGTCGCCCGCGTCAGCGTCGACCCCGACGTCATCGGCATCAATGTCGACCCCGACGTCACCGGCATCAGCGTCGACCCCGACGTCTTCGTCGCCGTCTTGATCCGGATCGTCGTCGTGCGGGTGACTGCAATTGATCGTGACGCACAGCAACAAGAACGCGCCGAGCAGAGTAAGTAGACGGAATCCGTTACAGTCTCTCATTGCACCACTCACAACTCCCCCATCGGTCTGAATTACTGAAACCCTGCAAAACCCGTGACGTGGATGCCTCAGGGGCTTGAGCCCACGGCAATCAGCCCACGGCAATCAGTCAAAACTTCATCACAATTCGCACATCTTGCCACTTTTCGATTGTGTTGCTTCGGGGTGGGAGGCGAATCATCATTGGGTGGATCTACTGAACTTCGCCGTCCAGATCGACGAACTCATCGAGTTCTTCGTCGACCTGCACGTACACTGCGTCATCTTCGATGCGGATGCGTTGCTCAATGGTGCCGACCGACACGGTTTCCTTCCACCACTGGTCCGGGTCTTCGATCATCGCCTCCATGCACCAGACGCCATCGGCTTCCACGGAAGATGCGTTCACAGACTGGCGGATCACCAGGTCATCGTCTCCTGCGTCGTCTCCGGTGCGAACCTCCGAGCGTGTCTGTCGACAGTGATAGTCCTGAAGGGTTCCGTACTGGTCCGGATCCTGGTCGACCGGGTGGAGGCGATGACTGGCGCCGTAGTCGCCCTGCTGCACCACGGAAATTGCGTGCGGCCCGCCGACGGACGGGTTGTATCGGCGGTATCCAGTACCGGTCGCGAAATCATACTCGACGCGCCATAGCCTATCGTCGTCTCGTTTGATGGTCGCGCGCAGCGGTTCAGACTCATCCTCGACGGTAGTCTTTACCGGGCGGTCGACAAAAACGTAGACCGACGTCTCTCCGCCGGCTCGAAATGTCGTCTCACCGCTGTCGTTTCGTTGGCCCCGGATCTCGAACCCCGGAAAGCTGTGCCCGTCGACCTTCATAGGCTCCACCGACTCCGGACGCACCCCCTCGGCGCCGCAGCAGTACTCCCGCATCAGTTCCAGTTCGGCGATGATACGCAACTGTTGATCGTCGAACTCGATGCCGTAGCCGTTCCACTGCTGAGGGTGGCATTCGCCGATGATAAGCCAGGTCGTCTCCAGCGGGCGCTTCTCGTCGAGCGCTGCCACGTGCTCCGCTCCCACATCGTCGGTCCACCACTTTTTCCAGTCACTTCTGGTGGCGTCTGCCGGCGGGGGCTCTTCGGAGAGCTGTAGCCCCTCGCAGGTCGTTGGTTTGTCGTCGCTGTTCGCCGGCTCCGCTGCTGCCTGTTGCGGAAGAGCGACGAGCGTCAACATCACCGCGAGTACCACTGCGCCGAATGATTGTGCTGCTCTTCGAAGTTGCATCGAATTCTCCGGGCGACACAGTTCCGTCATTGCGAGTTGCAGACACCGACGGTTATACGGGCAGGATGTGCCGTAGGTATGACGAAGATGTGGAAAGAGTGTTCTATCTCCGCCGCAATGAAAGCAGTGGGCTACAGATCCATCTGGCGCGCGACGATTTCGTTCATGATCTCCCGGGTTCCCCCGCCGATGGGCAACAGTCGTGCGTCGCGAAGAAGCCTCTCCACGAGACATTCGCGCATGTAGCCCATCCCGCCGTGTAGTTGCACCGCCTGCTCGCAGACCGAAATCGCGACATCGGCGGTGAAGTTCTTGGCCATCGACACCTCTTCGACCAGGTATTCGCCGGCGGCCATTCTGTTGGCGAGCTGGTAGACCAGCGTCTTCGCGGCGATGACCTCGGTCTTCATCTCCACCAGCTTGTGGCGGTTGACCTGAAACTTGCGGATGGGCCGGCCGAAGGCGGTGCGCTCGCCCGTGTATTCGATGGCCTCCTGCAAGGCGAGCTCGGCGGTGGCCATCCCGTAGGCCGCCAGGGCGAGCCGCTCGGTCTGGAAATTCTGCATCAGCGTGATGAACCCGCCACCCTCGGCGCCGACCAGACACTCGGCGGGCACTTCGACGTTGTCGAACCGAATTTCGGCGGTGTCGCTGGCCCACCAGCCGTGTTTTTTCAGCGGTTCAGACTGGTGTACCCCTTCACGGTCGGTCTCGATGACCAGAAAGCTCAATCCACCGTGAGGATCGTCGCCAGTGCGCACCAGAGTGGTCAAAAAGTCAGCGCGACTCCCCGAGGTGATAAACATCTTCGCGCCGTTGACCACGTACCTGTCCCCCTTGAGTTCAGCGCGGGTGGAGACGGCGGCGACGTCGCTGCCGGTGTCCGGTTCCGTAATTGCGAGCCCGCAGATCTGCTCGCCGGCAAGAGCGGGGCCCGCGAAACGATCGATCAGTTCTTCGTCGCCGCTTTGCACTATCGCGGGCAGGGCGATGCCCAGCGAGCCGAGCCCGGCGGATACACCGGTCGACCCGCCGTGCATCAGCCCCTCGATGACCATCACCTGTTCGA
>SKMT01000110.1 GCA_007120915.1 Myxococcales bacterium
ATCGAGCCGGGCTTGGCCAGTACCTGGCCGCGCTCAATCGCATCACGATCGACGCCCCGCAGCAGAACGCCCACATTGTCGCCGGCTTCGGCCTGGTCCAACAGCTTGCGGAACATCTCCACACCGGTGACGACAGTCTTCTCAGACTTGTCGCTCATCCCGACGATCTCGACCTCGTCCTGCGGGTGAATCACACCACGCTCGATTCGGCCGGTAACCACGGTGCCGCGACCCGAAATCGAGAAGACGTCCTCGATGGGCATCAAAAACGGCTTGTCCGTGTCACGCTCGGGAGTGGGCACGTGCTCGTCGATGGCGTCGACCAGCTTCAGAATCGCTTCGTCGGCCAGCTCGCCCTTCTCGCCTCTCAGCGCCAGCAGCGCCGAACCGACGATCAGCGGCACGCTGTCACCGTCGAAGTCGTACTTGTTCAGCAGCTCCCGCACTTCCATCTCCACCAGGTCGATCAGGTCCTGGTCGTCGACCATGTCGGCCTTGTTCAAAAACCCGACGATCGCCGGGACGTTGACCTGCTTGGCCAGCAGGATGTGCTCACGGGTCTGGGGCATCGGCCCGTCTGCCGCCGAGACCACCAGAATTGCACCGTCCATCTGGGCGGCGCCGGTGATCATGTTCTTGACGTAGTCGGCGTGGCCCGGGCAGTCCACGTGCGCATAGTGGCGGCTGTCCGACTCATACTCCACGTGGGAGGTGGCGATGGTGATACCACGCTCACGCTCCTCGGGGGCTTTGTCGATGTCTTCAAACTCCATCGAATCGCCACCGTGCTGTTCGCCGAGCACGCGGGTGATGGCGGCTGTCAGCGTCGTTTTGCCATGGTCGACGTGACCGATGGTTCCCACGTTGACGTGGGGCTTCGTTCGCTCGAATTTCTCCTTGGCCATCTCTTCAACTCCCTTGGCTCAATCGCCAAATTAATGGTTGACACCTCTGTTGGATTCATCGGGCAGCTTGTTGGGCCGCACGTTCACGACCGCCTCGGCGCCGCCACCGAACGACCTCGAATCCGCATTCCTAGTGGATTGGCGGGGGGTTCGTCCAGTGGCGTGACCGTAGAGCCCTCGATCGGATTTGAACCGACGACCCCTTCCTTACCATGGAAGTGCTCTACCGCTGAGCTACGAGGGCATAATGTTGGTGGTCGCCATTTGCGCCGCTGTCGGCGCAATCTTTTTAAAGCGGGAGACGGGAATCGAACCCGCGACCCTCAGCTTGGAAGGCTGATGCTCTACCGATTGAGCTACTCCCGCAGGCAGTGGTGATGTTCCTTGTCGTTCGTTGGTTAACTCTCTCATCAGTCGGATGGTGGGGGGAGGATTCGAACCTCCGAAGGCTAAGCCGCCAGATTTACAGTCTGGTCCCTTTGGCCACTCGGGTACCCCACCGGACGGGTGTACCTACTTGGTTTTATTTTCAGCGTCAACCGCTGTTGTCATCGGCTCCGCAATTCCAAGCTGGCGACAGGACTTGAACCTGCAACCTACTGCTTACAAAGCAGTTGCTCTGCCGGTTGAGCTACGCCAGCGCCGAGTCATAGACGTCTGGTCGACTCGGGTTTATTCCACCCGAGGCTTCGCCAGCGGGGGCGAATTGATATACGCGCCCTCACCGGGTGTCAAGCTACCCCTTCAACGATCGCAGTCGATCGTAGAGCGCGATCCCGCAGGCCACCGACACGTTCAGGCTCTCCACCCCTTTGGCCATCGGGATCTCCACGCGGAAATCACACACCTTTTCGACGCCGGGGCGCATCCCCTTGTGCTCGCCACCCATCACCACCACAGCGTCCATCTGCCAGTCGATCTGCCACAGCGGCTGCGCATCATCGGCGACGGTGCCGACGGTCCACCAGCCGCCGTCTTTGAGCTTACGAAGCGCCTTCGCCAGGTTGGTCACCCGCGCGATGGGCACCTGAAAGGCAACGCCGGCGGACGCCCGGGCGACCGCCGGGGTCATCTGAGCGGCCCGATGTTTCGGGATCACCACCGCGTCGGCGCCCAGCGCACCGGCGCTTCGTAAGATCGCGCCCAGGTTGTGCGGGTCCTGTACCCCGGCCAGCGCCACGATCAACCCGTGGCCGTCGCTTCGGTCGGCGACGGCCCGCGCCTCGTCGAGCGTCAGATAGGGATAGTCCGACACCTTCGCGGCGATCCGCTGGTGGTTTCCACCCTCGGCGAGCCGATCCAACTCTTCGTAGCCCACGGTGCGCGTCGGGGTGTTGGTGCGATCGACCCTCTCGGCGATCGTGGCGAACTGGTGGTCTGTCAGATCGCCTGCGACCACCACCTCTTCGACCCGGTTCGACGCCCGTGCCAGAAGCTCTTCGACGGGGTGTACTCCGTAGACGTACATGGTCATCGAAAGTCCTTCATCGCCTCGTCGACCTGCCGGATCACCTCGTCGGCCGCGTCATCGAGGGGCAGATCCTGAGAGTCCGATTCGTGGCGCCACTTCATCTCCACGTTGCCATTGGAGATCCCGCGGGCTCCAAAGACTAGCCGCAACGGGATCCCGATCAGATCGGCGTCGGCGAATTTGGCGCCGAACCCGGCGTCGCGGTCGTCCATCACCACCTCCACCCCGGCGTCGACGAGCCGGTCATAGACCGATTCGGCGGCGTCCATCACCTCGTCGTTGTCGATGTGCAGCACCGTGATGTGCACCTGGTAAGGGGCGATGGGCATCGGCCAGATGATCCCGTCGTCGTCGTGGTTCTGCTCGACCACCGCCGCCAGAATGCGGCTGACCCCGATGCCGTAGCAGCCCATCTGCATCGGCCGGTGTTTGCCGTCTTCGTCCAGAAACAGCGCCTCCATCGACGTGGAGTACTTGTCGCCGAGCAAAAAGACGTGGCCCACCTCGATGCCGCGGTGGCTCTCCAGCGGTGTGCCGCATTCGGCGCATGCATCGCCGGCGCGCGCCTCGCGCACATCGGCGAAGGCGTCGACCTCGAAGTCGCGGTCCCAGTTGACGTTGACGTGGTGGGCATCCGCTTCGTTCGCCCCGACCACGAAGTTGCTCATCGACCGGATGCTGTGATCGGCCACCACGGGAATCTCCAAACCCACAGGGCCCGAAAAACCGACGGGCGCCCCGGTGACCTCTTTGATCTCGTCGTCGGTGGCCAGCCGAAGATCGTCGGCCTCGATGCCCGCTTCACGCAGTGCATCGCCGACTTTGACCTCATTGGCGCCGTGGTCGCCGCGAAGAAGAAGCGCCACGTGCGTGTCGTCGGCGCGGTAGATCAGCGTCTTGACGAGCTCGTCGGCGCTTCGGTCCAGAAAGTCGCATACCTCTTGGATCGTGCGCGCGTTGGGAGTGTCGACGGTCTCCATCGCCACAAAGTCGTCTTCGGTCCGGTCCGTGTCGTCGCGGCGGGTGCGCGCCTTCTCGACGTTGGCTGCATATCCGCACTCCGGACAACTGACGATCTGATCTTCACCGGTGTCGGCGAGCACCTGAAACTCGTGGGAGTGGCTGCCGCCGATGTTGCCGGTATCCGCCTCTACCGCCCGGTACTCAAAGCCGAGCCGGTCGCAGATGCGCTGGTAGGCGGCGAACATCTGGTCGTAGCTTTCTTTGGCCGCCTCCAGATTGGTGTCGAAAGAGTAGGCGTCCTTCATGATGAACTCCCGGCCGCGCATCAGCCCGAACCGGGGTCGGATCTCGTCGCGAAACTTCGTCTGGATCTGATACAGATTCAGCGGAAGCTGCTTGTAGCTTTTGATCTCACCTCGCACCAGATCGGTGATCACCTCTTCGTGGGTGGGCCCGAAGCAGAACTCGCCGTCTTTGCGATCGGTGAACCGAAGCAGCTCCGGGCCGTAGGCGTCCCATCGATCCGACTCCTTCCACAGCTTCGCGGGCTGCACCGCCGGAAGCATCACCTCCTGGGCGCCGGAGCGGTCCATCTCCTCGCGGATCACCGCCTCGATCTTGCGGATGCTGCGCCAGCCCATCGGCAGATAGTCGTAGATGCCGCGGGCAAGCTGACGGATATAACCACCGCGCACCAACAATTTGTGGCTGACGACCTCCGCGTCGGCGGGGTCTTCTTTTCGGGTCGGTACGAACATCCTGGAAAGTCGCATAAACGCGCCTATCGGATTGAGGGAAGAGAGTGCGAACGCATACGACAGGCGAACTATCGCACCCCCGCAGAGGTGTCAAAGGGTGAGGCAGGTGGTCGGTGGTGGGTGGTTGGTGGTCGGTGGTTGGTGGTCGGTGGTTGGTGGTCGGTGGTCGGTGGTGGCGTCGGGAGCCACGAAGGGTCAATGGAAACTCCCCTGAAATCTTAGTTAGCCGGAGGCGTAGTTCAGCCGGAGGCGTCCCTAATAGATGGCGGTGGCATGAGCACGGAGGTCGTGGGGTCAGCAGGTCATTGGCTACCCAACCACCGAGCCGAGGGCGAACATAATTCCCACAAACAGATCGGAGGTGCGCAAAACCACCGGAACTTCGAAATCGTTGTGACGCCTTCAGGTCATTGACTACCCGACCATCAAGCCGAGCCCGAACATCATGGCGAACAGCACGGCAGCGACGATAAACAGCAGTACGATGCTCAGTTGCACCGCCGCACAAACAAGTCCGATGGTCACCAGGCTCTGCCCCTCCGGCGCCGAAGTGCCCTCGGCGATCTTGCGGCGCTCGATCAGCCCGCAGATCAGCGCGACGACAGCGCCGGCGAGGGGAAGCACAATCCAACTTCCGACCCCGGTGATCACGGTCGCCCAGGCCAGTGCCGACGGCCCATTCCCCCTCTTCTGGCGCGGTGGTTCATACCGATTGTTGTGATTGACGCTTACGCTCATGTCGCTTCTCCCGCTGCTTACCACCACCATCGAAACCGGTCGCACACAGCCATTGCAGCATCCGGTGGGTCGGGCATCGTGTCCAAAGTGCCCGTCGTCGGTGAGAACCGCTGTCGACGCCGTGAAATTTCCGCAATTTCGGCGCCTGTTGGCCTTTGATTCTTCCGAGTCATACAAAACTTTTCAAGGGTGGAAAAGTAGGTGCTGGGCGCTGGGCGCTGGGTGCTTGGCGCTGGGTGCTTGGCGCTGGGCTCTTGGCGCTGGGCTCTTGGCGCTGGGCTCTTGGCGCTGGGCGCTGGGCGCTGGGTGCTTGGCGCTTGGCGCTGGGCGCTGGGCGCTGGGCGCTTGGCGCTTGGCGCTGGGCTCTTGGCGCCGGGGAGCGCATGCTGCCAGGGCGCTGACGGAAGAAACCGAGCGCAAGGGGATGTTCCCCCCCTGTGTACCAGTGGCGAATCAACGGACGGTTCGTAAATTTTGCGCCGACCCTTATCGTCGAAACTGTGACCCGCTGATGCACCTTCATCAATCTTGCGCTTCACTGATCTGATTTAATGGCCGACGAACCGACAGAAACCAGCG
>SKMT01000695.1 GCA_007120915.1 Myxococcales bacterium
GATCGAGCCGCTCCTTGATATCGGCGACAACCATCGAGATCGCGATGTCGTTTTTCCCACCCCTGGGAATGATGACGTCGGCGTAGCGCTTGCTCGGCTCTACGAAGCTGTAGTGCATCGGGCGCACCGTGGAGGTGTACTGCTCGATGACCGACTCCAGCGAGCGCGAACGGTCCGCCACATCCCGCTGAAGCCGGCGGATAAACCGGATATCGTCGTCGGCGTCCACGAAAATCTTCGCGTCCAGCAACTCGCGAACGGCCTCCACCGCCAGCACCAGAATCCCTTCCACCAGAAGGATCGGCGCCGGTTCCAGAGTCTCCGTCTCTCCGGTGCGCACCGAGTCCTCAAAGCTGTACATCGGCTTCTCAATCGACTCGCCGCGCCCCAGCCTGGTCAGATGTTCGGTAAACAGATCGGTGTCGAACGCATCGGGGTGGTCGAAGTTGACCGTGCGCCGCTGCTGAGGGGACATGTGACTTAGATCCTGATAGTAGGAGTCCATGTCCAGACAGATCAGTTGTTCGTCGAATGCATCCAGGATGCGCCGGGCTACCGTCGTCTTGCCCGAACCGGTTCCACCGGCGATCCCGACCAGAATTGCTTCGTCCATACCAGCAGACCTCAACAGCACAGAAAGGTCATTTAACAGCACCGCATCGGGAATTATCGGGTGGTCACCTCGAGCCGATACGGCTCGCAGACCGATCCTGAATCAGCCCTCACCGCGACATAATAGAGCCCGTGCGGCAAGTCAATCTGCAACTGTTCATCTGAGCCCGGTCCCCCTTCGTCCACGTGGGCGACCCGGCCGCCTTCGTCGTCGAGAATCTCAAACTGCAAATCCAGCGGATTGCCCTCCAGGCTCACCGTGACCGACTCCATTTCGTCGGCGCCCCAGCCCGACTCATCGTCGTGCTGCTCTTCTCGGTCCACCAGCCGCGGTTCTTCGTCACCGACGACGAACGCAAAGTAGTCTTCGTCGCCGTCGCGGTCGATAAATCCGATGCGCGGCTCCCCTCGCTGGAGCCGATCGGCGGTCTCCGGGGAGTCGTTCGGTTCGATCTCCAACCCCATCTCGTAGGCGACGTTGACCACCTCAAACTCGTAGTCGTATCCCCGGGGCCGGAAGCCCTCGTCGGTCTCTTCGGACCAGATTCTGACGTGATGTTCACCGTCGGCGACGATGCGGTTGCAGACCACCAGCGGTTCTTCCGGATCGTCGGCGATCAGCTCCTGGCGCTCATCGTCGCTGTCAGCGTCGGGAATCCACTCCATCGCCATGCGGTGAGCATCGCCCAGCGGTTTCAGCCGGGCCTGAATGACGTACTCGTGTGACTCCTTCTGCTCGACGTCCTCCCAGGGGTCGACCACATCGTAGCCTTCCTCCCGAATCAGTTGTTCCAGTTCGTCGTCGCCGTCATCTTCGAAATCGGCCTGTTCGGCGAGCATCCGCTGCAGCGCCTCCGGGCGGGTGTCGACCTCTTCGTCGTCGACATCGGCGCGTTCCTCTTCCTGTTCGTCCTCTTGCTCGTCTTCCTGGTCATCTTCGTCGTCCGCATCCTCGATTTCGAACCGAAACCGGTCCACGTCGTCCGCCGTATGCAGATAGCCGCGCACCCGCTCGTCGAAATCAACCCACTGGGCGGTGCTCTCCGTGTTGTTCGGTTCGCGCTCCACCGTAAATTCTTCTTCGTCGGCGTCGGGGTGTTCGACCAGCCGCAGCCGATAGCCCTGCTCCCGATCGAACCCATCGCCGTCGGCCGTCAACACGAAGTACAGCCCCGCCTGATCGCCCTCTTCCGCATCCAGCGACAGGTTGGGAATGATCGCCGGAGCCTGTTCGGAGACACTCACCTGGGCGAGCACTTCATCCAACTCGTCGTCCCCGTAGATCCGCAGCAGTTGCTCCAGTCCGGGCACCGCGCTGATCTCGAGGCTGTACACCCCCGCCGACAGTGACTCGGCGGGCACGAAAAACAGATCCCGATCTCCGGGACGCTGGTAAAACCCCTGTACTTCTCCGGGAACTTCCAACTCCATCGCCAACTGCGGCACGTCGTTCGGCTCCGCGGCCACCGTCGCCGCCGTCAATCGCCGATGAACCCGCACAGAATACGCACCACTTTGCCCGTCGGCGCCGGTGACCGAAAACCGCTGAGGTTCCCCCCCGGCACCAACCCTTAGCATCGGTAGCTCTTCGATTTCTCCTGCCCCGGCGATGTCGTAGCGAACCGGCGCCTCGCCGCTTCCCGGCAAATCCAGATACACCGCCACGTCCAGCGAATCGTCTTGTGGCTCAACCTCCAGATCGACCATCCACTCTTCGTCATCCCCCGTCTGTAGCGAAAACCAGTGCGCGTCCGCCTCATCACCCAGCTCGGCATAGATCGGTTCGATCTCATCGGAAAGCTCGATGACCGTGGCGTCGCCGGGATCTGCCCCGGGCTCGACGGTGCGCTGCTGGCGCAACTGCTCGTCATCCTGCGGCGTCGGCACCGCCGTGTCCGACTCGTCGTACAGCAGCGATCGCAGCCGATCTTCTGCCGCCTCACAGCCCGCCGACACCACTGCCAGTGCCAACAGCGGTGCTATCCAGACCCGGTGTCTCATCTACCCTCAGTCCCCGCCGCCGTGCTTCGCGTCGAAGCGGCGAATCAATTCACTCGTCAGATCCAGCCCATCTACCGAATACAGAATCGAGGTGTCCGTCTTCTCGATGATCAACGTAAAATCGCGCTCCTGGCCGATGTCGTTGGCCACCGATTGCATCTCCTCGAATAGCTCCTGGGTTGCCTGCGCCTCCAGTTGGGCAAGCTCCTGTTGCAGCTCCAGATAGGTCTCCTGCAGGTTTTCCATCTGCTGCTGCAGTTCCATCGCCTTCTGTTGGCGCTTCTCCTCCGACAGCATCATCGCCTGCTGTTCCATCTGTTGTTGCTGCTGCATCACCTGCTGCTGTTGCTGATCCAACTGCTGCTGGCGCTGCTGAAACTCCTGCTCCAGCTCGCTTTTGATCTCCTGGCCTCGCTGGCTCTCCTCCAGCGCCTGGTGCAGATCCACATACCCGATCTTGACGTCATCGGCCGCAGCCGTGGTCATTCCACCCACCGTCACCGCCACCGCCAGCACCAACGCCGTGGTGATGCGCAACATCCTCGAGCTACCTTCGTTTTTGTCTCGTCGATCCATCATGGAAATTCCTCTTGCCGTCTCACGACTCTAGTCGAACTGTTCGAGCGGTTCGCAAAATTAAAATGCCTGTTCGATGCTGAAGTCAAACACCACCGGACGCTCACCGGGTAGACGTTGAAGCGGGATGCCCCATTCAAACCGCAGCGGACCGATGGGGCTGAACCAGCGCACACCGAATCCGACGGAGGTGCGAAGCGCGTCGGCATACAACTCATCAGGGTCGGCGAACAGGTCCGGACGTAGTGTTAACGAGTTTTCCTCCCCGAACGCATTCCCCATATCTGCAAACAACACCCCTCTCAGATGGGCTGCGGCGATGATGGGAAACTCCAATTCTGCGGTAAGCACCAGCTTCTTGTTGCCCCCGTAGTTAAAGTCCTCGAGCCGACCGGCCGGATCATCCCCCACCGAAGCGACACGCCGCGACGGGCCCAGCGTAAACCGATCGAAGCCTCGCACCGAGTCCGGCCCGCCGATAAAGTAGCGCTCGAAAATCGGCACCGGCCTATCCTCGGAGGTGCTCACAATCAGGCCGGAACTGGCGTTCAGACGCGCCACGAGATTCCAGAACAACGGGAAGTACCCGCGTACGTCTCCGTCGAATTTCACGAACTCGTTCTGGCTTCCCAGCACCTGGTCCGCCCACTCTACCGTCCCCGAGTGATAGGCCCCGGAGGTGGGAAACATCATGTCGTCGCGGGTGTCATAGGTCAGCCCAGCTCTCAGACTGCTGGTCAGCCCGTCTTCGAACAGCGGCGACGACGGTCGGGCGTCGATCCCGCGCATCCCACCCGGCTGCACCTGCACGTCCTCCAGCTTGTAGCGGGCCGACGTGCGCAGCGCGTCGCCCATCGGCCAGTCGAAAAACTCACCGATCGGATAGCCCAGCGTCAGCGTCCCACCGCGGGCAAGCCGGGTGAAATCGGGATACAGAAACTCGAAGTTGTACAGGTCCACCGCCATGTTCCAGCGCGTGCCCATCAGCCAGGGCTCGGAAAACCGCAGGTTGAACATCTGGCGAATCGACGAAATCTGGGCGCTCAACTGCAGCGACTGTCCCCGGCCAAACAGGTTCTCCTGGGAGACCTGCCCCTGAAAGATCAGGTTCTCCTGGCTCGACAGCCCCGCGCCGAGTTGGAACGTACCGGTGGGCCGCTCCTCCACGCGCACCTGCAGGTCCACCACTCCCGGCTGGTCGGTCTGCTGGCTGGTTACATCCACCCCTTCGAAAAAGCCGAGCCGCTGGATGCGCTGCTGCGACCGCTCAATACCTGACGCCGAGTACCAGTCGCCTTCGGCAATCGCCAACTCCCTTCGAATCACCTGGTCGCGGGTCGTCGTATTTCCAGCGATCTCGATGCGGCCCACCCGCACCTTTTCACCTTTGGTGATGTGGTAGGTCACATCGACTTTGCGCGTCTCCGGATCAATCTGCTCCTGGGGCAGCACCTGGGCGTTGGCGTATCCTGCGTCCTGGTAGAACCGCTGTAGACGCATCATGTCTTCCTGCAGCGCTCCGTAGCGAAACACCTCTTCGTCGCCCAGCCCGGTCATCTCCAGCAGCTTCTCGCGATCATCGAGCAGATCCCCGGCCACATCGATATCGCCGGCAAAGTGCTGAGGCCCCTCCTCGATGCGCACCGTGATGTACAGATGCTCCTTGTCCGGCGACAGCCGAAGCGTCGGCATCTCCACCTGCACCTGCACATAGCCGTGCTCATAATAGAACGCGGTCAACCGCTGCAGATCCTCCTCGAAGTCCGCTTCCCGAAACGCCCCCATCTCCGTGAACAGCGACAGGAAATTACCCTCTCGCGTCACCATGATCCCCTGCAGTTCCTGATCCGACAGCGCCTCGTTGCCCAGGAAGGTCACCCGCTTGACCTTCACCTCCGCGTACTCCCGGATCTGAAAGGTCACCACCGCCAGGTCTGGACGATCTTCGACCTCCGAAATCTCGAAGTCGACCTCCGCCAGAAAATGGCCTTCGTCGTGGTACAGATCCCGGATCGCTTCCGCCGCCCGGGTCACGTCGGCGAGATTCAAAATCTGAAACCGGCGCAGATTCACCACCTCTTCGACGTCATCTTCGCTCAGCTCCTCGATCCCGACGAACCGGATGTCATCGATGGCCGGTTTCTCCTCGACCACAAACCGCAGAACCACCTGACCGGGCTGAACCTGGTCGGCTTCGACACGAA
>SKMT01000500.1 GCA_007120915.1 Myxococcales bacterium
ACTCCCAGAAACGCTTGCGCCATTGGCGATACCACTTTCGCAGCTCCTCTTTGAACTCTGGCGAATAGTTGTGAATGCTCGACCACTTCCAGTCGAACGGGTCATCAACCAACCCGGCTTTCACCGGGTTGAGGAGCGTGTAACACGACATGTTAACCAGGTGTTGTTCATCACGTGCATAACGGTCAAAAAAGTCACGCTCCCAGTTCTTACCGCTGTCACCGAGGATCTTGTTCATCTGTGAACTGGTGTACGACTTCAATGAACCGGCGATCTTTCCCATCGGGGCCTGAGGTTTGCTGTACACCAGATGAATGTGATTGGGCATGACCACCCACTCGACGAGCTGGTAATTCTTTCCATCGTAGAATTGAATTGCCTCCCCAACCATCTCGGCGACATCGTCGTTGGCGAGATGACAACTGC
The DNA here is from genome assembly GCA_007120915.1 of Myxococcales bacterium. GTDB lineage: Bacteria > Myxococcota_A > Bradymonadia > Bradymonadales > Bradymonadaceae > SLJM01. Next base: position 427 of record SKMT01000500.1, read on the forward strand.
CGCGGCCTTGATCGAGAAAACGCTGCGTCAGCAGTCTCCGCTCCCTCTCTGAAGAGGCGAGAGAGATTTTGGTCTCGAAGATCTCCTTCGGGATCGAGTCGTTCAACCGCGTGGTGATCATCTGCGGGCGGCCTCCGGCTTCACAGTGCGGCAGGTAAGCTCCCTGGTAGATGTCGTCGCGAGGCTCGTAGGACATGGAGTTCTCCCCGGTGAGGTCCCAGTTGGTGGAATGAGCCTCGATCTGGGCACGGTGGCGAGATTGTCAAGTCAGTGATTAGAGTAGTGCTGCGCAAGAGCCAAAACAGCAAAAAGGCTACTGCCGATACCAGGGATGGTATCGTCACCATGAAAACAGTAGCCTTTTTGGCAATTGCCTCTTCAGCAGTTGCCATCAATCCGGGCTGCACTGACAGCCCTCGAACCCGCCGGTGTAGCCCTGCATGTAGGCTTCGAACTCCTCTTCGTAACTCGCATTCGGGTCGTCAGGTCCGTGGTGGGCCATGTCATCGCACATGTGGGAGACGCAGAATGGCTCCTCGAAGCAAGCTGCCGCCTCATAGAAGTCACCGTCGACCCAGTCCTCCAGGTCATCGCCGTACATCTCCTCGAAGCCGGCGTCTTCGAACTGCTGCTGGTCCTCCTCGGTCCACACATCATAATCTTCATTGTCGGGATCCCAGGGCCCCTCCTGGTTGCGGAACTTCTCCCAGGACTCGGTGATGTTGTCGATCTCACCGTCACAACTGTTGTCGAGCCCATCACAGATCTCGGGCATGGGCCGCAGGGCGTGGTCGCCGCCCTCCTGACATTCGCCTTCCATCATGTGCTGTCCCTGCACACAGTAGAAGGTTCCGAATCCGGCGTCGCAACGGCTGCCCTCGAGGAATTCGGGCAGTTCCTCATCGTCATCGCAGAACACGACCAACTGTGGGTTGTCCGGGTCGTAGGTCCAACTGAATTCACAGTTGGGATTGCACGCCTCACCATCCAGAGAGCTGGGACACTCAAAGGGGCAGTCCTCATCGCCCGGGGGCGGATAGGTGTTGGCCCCGTCATCGCCGGGCCGACATTCCAACTCCCCGTCAATGCACACCTGGTTGCCGGCGGGACAACCGGGGGCGGTGGGATTGCCGATGGGGCAGACGTCACCGGGCTGGGCGCCGGTTTCGGGGTCGATGCATGAGCAGGCTCGGCGGGTAGTCACCTCGTCGATGTCATCGGGATCGTGGATCCGCTCACACCAGTCATCGTCGAACACCACCTGCTCGCCACCAGCGGTGAAATCCCAACCGCCTTCGGTCATGTCGCACTGGTCGTCCGTTTCGTCGAGACAACCGCCGTACCAGCAGAACTCATCGCTGGCACAGTCGGTGTCGTCGTTGCACTGAGCCGCCTCCACACAACCGACTTTCTCGTGACACCACTCGTTGCTGTCTTCACACTCCCAGTCGTCGGCTTCCCACTCGTCGTGGGGGCACCAGGCATCGAAGTCGCCGTCGATGTCGCCGTCCTGGTTTCGGCAGCGCCCATCATGGCAGGCCTCATTCGTATCGCAGTCGTCGTGAGCGCTACACTGCTCGTCGTCGTCGACGCACTTGTCAAACCAGCAGAACTGGCCACTGCCACAGCCCTCCGAGCAGTGGTCATCTTCATCGGTACAGCCCAGATGCTCGTGGCAGAACATGTCAGAGGGACAGTCGTCGTTGCTGTTGCAGGCATTGACGTCTTCCGGAGGCCGGCAATACCCGCCATGGCAGTTGTCATCACCGCTACAGGCGTCGGCGTCGACCGTGCCCGCATCGTCGGTATGTGGCACTTCCTCCGTACCGTAGGCGCCGTAGACCTCCACTTCCACGGAGTCGGGGTTATCGATGCCGTCTTCCCAGCCCTCGCTGGAGACGTCGAAGGTACAGCTCATTTCAGCGCTGATGCTCAATAATACATCGCGGAATTCGTCCTCGTTGTACGCCTGATGGCTGCCTTCGCAATACGAATCAGGGTCGGCAATATCGATCACCGGATCACCGGGATCATCACAGGGGTCGTATTCATCACCCATGTAGTAACAGGTGCCGGTGCCGGAGGCTGCAGCATGCAGGTCGTTGAAGTCCTGGTCCGTGGCTCCGCCGAGACCCACTACATACTGCAGAAGCCCTTCTTCGTCGCGGTTGTGACAGGCCTCTTCGATCGCAGCCTGACGATCATCAGGAATTCCATCGGTGATAAAGATCGCCCCGCTCTGCACGTCATCGTAATTCATCGTCGCCGTGTCGCGGATTTCTTCTTGACCCAGATGACTGGGAGTTCCACCAGATGGGCTCTGTCCCTGCAGTGACTCTTCAACGTCCTCCCAGCTATCTTCGTCAGCATCGACTTCCGTCCAGGCCGAACTGCTGGCGAAATAACCAATGCCGAACCACAAGTCCTCATACAACGATAGCATTGCCGAATTGATCGCTCCCTCGGCAACCTCCCAGAGGCTATCCCCGCAGCAATACCCACAGCTATCTTCATCCAGTTCATAGTCATAATAATCGAGCCCTTCACACCGATCGTCGGGGATATCGGGATCGCCGCCCTCGCAGCAGAAATCGGTCCCCAGATCCTCCATCGACCCGGATCGGTCGAGCATCAGGTACGCCGCCATATCATCGACTTCGACCTCATGGGTCTCCTCGGCGGCACATGCATCGTCGAAACTCCAGTCGGTCTCCGAGAAGACAGCAATTCCGGCGAGCGCCTCCTCTTCGTTCGCCCCCCAGGTTGCTGTGGACTCCCATTCGCGTTGCTGTGTGGAGGTACGGTAGCCGCTCTGGAGTGTGAACTGAGGGTCGTTTGCGCCATCGACCTGGTCGGAGTCGAGCCGCAGATTGTCTCCCAGCCCATCGGTCCAGGTCGCCTCGTCGCCCCAACCACGCTGGGTGTAGGCACCGATGACCAAGGACTCCTCTGCGCCCGCGAAGGCCATATCGGTGGTGCCGGTGCTCAACTCGGTCACCGAGTCATCGCCGCTGGTGTTCGACGCCCAGGTGTCGAACTGATAGTTGCCGGAGAACTCCTGGATCAGAAGCGCGGCATCCCGGTCAGTTTCGCTGCCGTCGTCCCACTGCACTTCGACTTCCGTGGGCTCATTTTGGCCGGCGATACGCACCCACATCGCCAATCCGCGCCGCGATCCGCCGTGGTCGTCGTCGTCGGAGTCGACGTGGGCGAACAGCTTCTGCCACCCGAAGTTCTCCATCTCCGCGCTCTCCCAGTCCACCCGGTGCGACGAAATCGCCACCAGCGCGTGGCCCTGGGTGGGCTGGCTGTCAAACTCGGCGGTGACGTTGCCGTTTCCGCCGGTGCCTTTGGCATGCTGGACCCGCTCGCCGGCAAAAGCCGCTGACCCAATGGTCATTGTCCCCACAAATGCGACAACCGCAATGATGACCGTGGCCAACAACCGGCCTCGGCTCGACGATCTGGAAGTTGTGATCACGTCGCTCATTGGCTTCTCCAACTCTGCAGGTCAATTCATCCGTTCACCGACACACCGCGGATGCGTGCGGAGTGTTCAGTTGATATCGATATCCAATTCAAATCCCGCTTCGTAACCGACTTCCGAATCCATAATCAGGAAGTAATCGCCGTCGTCGGGGGGATGGAACTGAAAGTCTCCTTCTCCCCGCCATGCCTCCAAGCACTGGGCGTCACTGGAGCAGTCGGCCTTGATTTCGATCACCGCAAGCTCGTCGTGGCTCGATTCCAGCTCGATGTCGACGACGTCGCCCTCCTCCAGCCCCTCCAGATGCACCACCAGGTCCCGGCCCTCCAGATTTCCGACCGCGTCTTCGGGCACACAACTGTCCTGTTCGGAACTGTTGATGTGATCGCCAACCGCGACGGTCGTTCCGTCGATGGTGGTGGAGCCCGAAACGGTGACCGGATTGTCACAACTGGCGCCGTCGCAGGCGTCATCGCTACAACCGGCGGGGCAGGGAAAAACCAGGGTGCGCGGAATGTCCGGCGACGTAGAAGTCGTAATACAGCTCTCGATGCTCGTTTCGTCCACACATTGAGATTGATGCTCTTCCGGGTCACAGGCCTCAAAGGCCGTAAAATCGAGGGTCGCCTCAAATTGCTCCGGAGTTTCCGGAAGTTTCTCGAAGATCACGAAGAACGACTCTCCCGGAACCAGTTGACGCCCGAAGTCCTGATCATCACACACCAGCAGTGTGTCATTCTCACGGCAGCCTTGATGGCGAATCGCCCGGGCGACGACCTCGTCGGACTCCACGCGCAATATGCCCTCATCGGCAAGGATCAGTTCGAACACAGCCGCGCTGCTCTCGTCGACTACCCCGTCACAGCCCGACGAGGTGTTGTCAGTAAAATCGGTGAAATCGACTTCTATCTCCTTGCTTCCCCCTTCCAGCACGCCCAGATCCTGAGCAGTATCGCCACACATAAGATGTCCAGGGGGAGAATTGTCATCGTCGTTCTGGTCAGGTGGTTCGGCATCCGGTTGATCGTCGACGTCATTGCCGGCATCGGGCTCGCCAACATCCTCAGTATCGGATTGGCCCCAGGACGGACCCGGCTCGCCCTCTTCAATTTCACCACAGCCGGCAAACACCAGCAGAGCTGCCAATACCACCACTGCCCCACTGACCGAGGGGTGATGACTGGTTACGGCGATGTTGAACAACCTTCGCATTGAAATTCCGAAAAGCAGGAACAACCTTGGAGCCATCAGCGAAATCCGTCGGTCGATACTTCGACCTTTTCAGGGCCTATCGATGCTAATTTCGACGTCACCGCTGCCGCTGCTGTAGCGGTTGATCACGATGTAGTAGTCGCCATCGGCGGGCGCCTCCCACTCGAAGTCCGAAGCACTGCTGTGGCCCTCAATGCAACTGGGGGAGGCATGAGAACAGTCGTCCATCACCCCGATCGCCCAGTCGATGTCGGGGCGCTGGA
>SKMT01000539.1 GCA_007120915.1 Myxococcales bacterium
CCCCGGGCGTGGCTGTGGGCGAGTGCGTCCAGAAGGGCTGCCGTGATCAGTCGGGTCACCGGCCAGGCGACGGCGCCGTCGACACGCTGCTTCAGCGAGCCCACCGGGGTGTGGCGCATCACCAGAACGGGGCTTCCCCGCCGGAAGCGACCTGCCGACGATTCGACGCCCAGCTCATCGACGGTACCGTAATCGAGCACGTCGACGACGAAGGGGTGATGCAATTCGGCCACGGCACGTGTTTCCTGGCGGAACGCTCGTTGAAACCGCCGGTCGTCGCCCCGTTCGGCGAGGATGACCTTCAGGGCCACTTCGACCTGCTGTTCGTCGTGGTGTGCTCGCCACACCTCACCCATCGCGCCACGACCGATGCATTCATCGAGCGCAAAGGGGCCGATGCGGATCTGGTCGGGCGTGTCGGGCAGCTCCCCGGCGTACGTTCGGTTGGGGCGTGCCATGGTGGGGCTCAGGGGGCGGCTGGGGACACAACAAGGCGCTCATCGCCCTCACTGTAGTCGAAAGCGTAAGCGAAGAGAAACGCTGGACAATAGATTCGGTCTCCGTGCTCACACCACCGCCTTCTATTGGTGACGCCTCCGGCTGAACTACGCCTTCGGCTAACTAACATTTGTGGGGAGCTTCGACTGACCGCCCGGGTTCACATCAGCACCCAACACCCAACACCCAACACCCAACACCCAGCGCCCAGCGCCGAGCGCCCAGTGCCCAGTGCCCAGCGCCGAGCGCCCAGTGCGGAGCGCCCAGTGCCCAGTGCCCAGCGCCCAGTGCCCAGTGCCCAGCGCCCAGCGCCCAACACCCAGTGCCCAGCGCCCAGCGCCGAGCGCCCGGAATTAGAAACCTTGGTTGCTGGTCGGTATGATCGAGATCATATTCGATCTACCGGCTTTGCCGGTGGGTTAGGTTCTGATTCCGATGCTCGCACCGGGAGCGTGTCATGGTGGAATTGCTCGAAGTGCTGCTGACCAGCAGTTTCTTCCACATCGTCAGCCATCTCGCCGAGATGACGCTCACCGATATGATGGTCATCTTCTTGTTGTCCAAGCCGCTGTTCATGATCATCGCCGTGGGGGCGTTGCTCAGCGGGCGGCGCTGGGGCGACAGCCACTATCTGCATCATCGCGACTGCGACCGGTTTTTGTCCCAGTCGTTCTCGAACAGCGGAACCTGCAGCCATCTGCCCCGGGAGATGACGCTTCCGGCCGCGCAGGGATCGACGAACCGGTATGGATTCCGGGCTCCCCATCGCAACTGGTCTGACCACTGCGGAGATTGATCCGGCTGGACGCAGCGCCATCGAATCTCGTACAACCTGTGTATGGAATCGAATCGCCGCCGTATTGTTGCTTATGAAAGCGGCGCCTGTACTCCGACTTCTGCGACGTAATTGGGCTCGACGTGTCATGACCAACTCCGAGGTTCCATCTGGCGAACCGACCGCCGAACAATCTGGCTCTTCTCGCCGAGGGCTGTACCTGGGCGTAGCCCTGGCGTTGGTCGTAGCTATCGGCGCCGGTGGGGTGATCCCACAACTGCTGGGCTATGGCTGGTTTGGCCATCGCCCGCTGTTGTACGGCCAGGGGCAGTTGTACGTGCTCAATCTCACCGACCAGCCCCATCTGATCTCCGTTGATCACCGGGTGGCCCAACAAGTGGAAGCCGACGGCGCGGAGTTGCTCCCAATCGTCGGGGGCGTCTCCATCGTCGAAGCCATCAATGAATCCGAGGGCTCTGCGCAGCGCTGGGAGGTGGAGACGCGCCGCTCCCATGCGCTTCTGAACCTGGCCGATGACACCTGTTTTGTCGTCGCCGAAGTGTCCAATATCTTCGATGACGAACAACTTCAGGTCGAAATCGAGCAGGTGGTCGATGGTCAAACGGGGGTGATTCCCCTGGGATCGGAGCGCATCATCTGGCCGCGTGGCTATCCGAAGGCTGTCGGCGAGCAGGGCGACGATCCGGTGTACTCCATCGAAATCGCCGACTGTGAGATCACGGAGGACGATGAGTTTCTGCGCGATTATCTGCAGTCGCGGCTCGAAGCGCGCATGTAGGCGCTGGGCGCTTGGCGCTGGACGCTGGTCGCTAGGCGCTGGGTGCTGGGCGCTGGGTGCTGGGTGCTGGGCACTGGGCGCTGGGCGCTGGGCGCTGGGCACTGGTCGCTAGGCGCTGGGTGCTGGGTGGTGGGTGTCAGGTGCTGATGTGAACCCGAGCGGTCAGACGAAGCTCCCCACAAATCTTAGTTCGCCGGAGGCGTAGTTCAGCCGAAGGCACCCCAAATAGAAGGCGGTAGTGTAACCACGGCGGTCAGTTACTCTTCGTACCACCAGCGTTTCACCGCCGGGGCGGTCCACACCACCGGGGCGTCGGGAAGGCTTTTCAGAAAGTAGCTGCCGTAGCGCTTGTGGGCGATCCGAGAGTCGAGCACGGCGACGACGCCGCGGTCGGATTTTGAGCGGATCAGCCGGCCGAACCCCTGGCGAAGCGAGATCGCGGCGGTGGGAAGGGAGACGTCCACAAAGGAGTTGCCCCCCTGGTTTTCCACGAGGTTCAGCCGGGCGCGGGTCAGCGGGTCCGAGGGGTTGGCGAAGGGTAGCTTGTCGATGATCACCAGGCTGAGCGCGTCGCCCTCCACGTCGACGCCTTCCCAGAAGGAGGCGGTGGCAAACAGCACGGCATCTTCGGTGGTGCGGAAGGTCTCCAACAGCTCGCGTTTGGAGCGCTCGCCCTGAAGCAGCACCGGATAGTCCAATTCGTCGACAAGCCGGTCGTGTACGTCGTTCATGTTGGAGTAGCTGGTAAACAGCACGAAGGCGCTGCCTTCGGTGATGTCGACGAGATACTCCACGATAAGCGCGACGTTTTTGCAGAAATCGTCGTCGGAGGGCGGGGGAAGTTTTCGGGGCACGTACAGAAGACACTGCTCGTCGTAGTCGAACACCGGGGCCAGGAGCAGCTCGGTGCAGTCGATGTCTTCGCCGTCGGGGTAGTTCAGCCCCAGCCGTCGCTTAAAAAACGAGAAATCTTCGCCGGTGGCCAGGGTTGCGGAGGTGAAGACCATCGCATCGTGGGTATTCAGCAGTTTGGAGCGCAGCTCGGAGGCCAGGTCGATGGGAGCAGCCTGCAAGAACACCCCGCTGTCGCGGCGCTCGGCGATGTAGGCGAAGTCGGCGTCGTCGCAGGCGAGCACCATCTGCAGCTCGCTGCTTAACTCGCGGCAGCGTTCGGCGAGCCGGTGGCCCACATCGCCCAGCGAAGCGCTGCGGATGGCGGCGGCGAAGTCTTCGAGTGTCTCGTCGACGAGCCGGCGTTTGCGCTCCAGCTCATCGGCGTCGGCGTCGCCGAGCACGTCGTCGAGCCCCTGGCGGCCCTGGGGAGTGTGTTTTTGAAGTTCGTCGAACAGCTTGCCGGCGAGGCGCTCCACAGTGCTCGCCGCCTCTTCGACGTTGCGCTGCTGATCGGAGTCAATCTCTTCGGTTTCGAGCGCTCGGTCGACGTCGCCGGTCAGATCGCGAAACCGGAAGTTCGAGATCTGCACGCCGAAATACTCGGTGGCCACCTGTTCGATGTGGTGGGCCTCGTCGAAGACCACCGCGTCGTACTCGGGGAGCACTTCGCCGTAGCCGCCGGATTTGAGCGCCAGATCGGCGAAGAACAGGTGGTGGTTGACCACGATGATGTCGGCGTCCTGGGCGCGTCGGCGTGCCTTCTGGACATAGCACTCATCCCAGAAGGTGCAGTCGCTTCCCAGACATGCCTCCGAGCCCACCGACAACTCCTGCCAGGTGGGGTAGTGGTCGGGCATCCCCTCGATTTCGGCGCGGTCGCCGGTGTCGGTGCGGGCGGCGAAGCGCTGGATGTCGGGCCACAGCTTGACGTCTTCTGCAGAACGGAAGTTCTTCTTTTGCTGCATCTGGCGGAACCGGTACTTGCACAGGTAGTTGCGCCGGCCCTTCAGAAGTACGGCCTCGAACTCGCGGTTCAAACACTGTTGGAGAAGCGGTAAGTCCTTGGTGAACAACTGTTCCTGCAGCGCCTTGGTCCCCGTGGAGATGACGACGCGCCGCCCGGACAGAATCGCCGGCACCAGGTAGGCGATGGTCTTGCCGGTACCCGTGGCCGCTTCCACGACCAGGGGGTGGCGGTCGATCAGCGTGTCGAGCACGGCCTGGGCCATCTCAAGCTGCTGGGGGCGGAACTCGTAGCGCTCAAGCGCATCGTCGAGCAGCCCACCCGGCGACAGAATCTGGTCGACCTGCCGGCTCAGTCGGTCTGCTGGAGGGCGTGCCACAGTGACTCCAGGTCGTCGGGGTCGACTTTTGCGGGGCGGTCCATCTCGTTGTCAGCGACAGTTCCGTCGGTGTCGATGGCAGCATCACCGGTGCCGAGCAGCCAGATGCTCTGGTCTTTCTTCGCACCGGGAGCCAACACCCCGACGGCGGGGCGGTTGTCGTGCTCGCGGGCGACCACGTCGTGCTTGCCGCGCTTGATGCCCACCCGGCGCACCCTGTCGTCGCCGGAGTACAGCGCCACATAGCGCTCGTCGACTTCCACGCGGCCCCGGTCCCAGAGGGTCTTTTCGCGGGGCTTTTGCTTCTTTTTGAGCGTGGAGCGCCAGGAGCGCATCTTCAGCTCTTCGACGGGCAGAACGAAGGCCAGGCAGGCGATGAGCATGCCCAGCAGAATCCAGAACCAGGCCGCTTCGTCGGCGGTGCCGCCGATCGCCAGCAGCACCAGTCCGATGATCACGATGACCACCCGCATCTGGTTTCGAGTGCTGCGCCCGTCGCGGGTGTCGCGATAGGTGGGAAAAAAGGAGACCACGAAGGCGATGGCACGCCACAGAAAGCCGTTCCAGGGCTCGACTTTCTCGGTGCCCTTCACCCGGGCGTTGACGGTGAGTTCGGTGGTTTCGGTCGTCGTTTCAGTCATTGGCTTCCGGAACGCTTTGGTAGAGAGCGCGAATGGGGTCGTTTTCGTCGCCGTAGATGTAGGCCGGGCCCAGCCCGATGGTCTGATTGCCGAAGGCGTCGGAGAGTGTTTCGGTTTCGTCGTCGTCGCGCCCGCGCCAGTCGGCCATCTTCTGGGCCTGGATCTGCTGCCACTGCGCCTGCAATGTCAGCAGCTCGTCGAGCCCTTCGGGCAGCCGATCGGCGAAGGCATACAGCACCTGGCCGGTGACCCGGGCGTCGTTGGTCGCCCGGTGGGCATCTTCCAGCTCAATACCGAGGATCTCGCAGACCGTGCCCAGGTCCTTTCGGCGCCGCTCTTTGAAGAACTGACGCGCAAAGATCAGAGGGTCCAACTCCGGGGCGTCATCGGGCCAGTTGAGCCCGGCGCGCTGCAGTTCCATGGTCA
>SKMT01000143.1 GCA_007120915.1 Myxococcales bacterium
CCGGATCGAGACCTGTTCTGCGTTTGGGATCGGGGGGTGGCCGCCTGAAATATGGCTGGTGATACCGGGTGTAACCGGACTTGATTTCCGGGGCGATTCGGAGCTGACAACAGCAGACGTTCAGTGGGGGCCCCGAATCCGGAATCACCCCACCAATTCTGGCCGATGCATGTCCCTCGGACATGCAGTCAGGGGGGTCAGGGGGGGGGTTACCGCCGGTCGATCCGGTCCGTTCGTGTGAGGAATCGCCCATCAAACTCCATCGGCACTCCACTGCCCTCTGAGATCAGCTCGCGGCGTTGGTCAACCCGGCCCTCAACGGCATGGATATGCAAGTGGGGCTCGGTGGTATTACCGCTGTTTCCGACCCGGCCCACCGGTTCGCCTGCTTTGATCCTGTCCTGCTGTGCCAGTTCAATCCCGCCGAGGTTGTCCGGCTGCGAGGCAAGTCCCTGCTGTAGATGGGCCAGTACCACCGTCACATCTATGTCATCACAATAGACAGCGACATGGTTGCCCAGGGGATTTGCCTCGTCGGTCTCGGGTACCGGTAAATCGTCGAGCGTCGACTCCAGGGAGACCACCTCTCCATCACAGGGGGCGACCACTTCGGTGCCCCAGATCTCATACGCATCGAGCCGCCGCGGCCATAACCCCCGTGCGCGCTCCCCGAAGCGGTTCAACTGTACGATGTCGACGGCATACCACTGTGCGGAAACGGGCACGTGGTGATTGACCACATCGGTCGAGCCGCCATGGCCGACGTAAAAGAGCCCGTCGACGAGTGGAAACTCCAACTCCACGGGCGCCTCGGAGGGAGTCTGTCCTTCGAGGGCACCGATGACACCGAGGGCAAAGAAGACGGTCAGCACCGCCGAAATCACCACCGACACCCATGGCTTGAACGTTCTGGGCGGCAGCCATGGAAGCCGTGTCCAGTAGTGGAGCACAAACCAGAACCCCGCGCCCGCCGCCGCAATCCAGAACAAATAAGGCCACCACCAGCCCACCCAGTGCCAGCCGCCTCCCGCAAGCTGCAGCAGAGCCAGAAAACTGACCAGCACCACCAGCGAGCCGAGCCAGCGCAGCCGGTCGCCCACGGCTGGCACCGCCACCAGATAGACAAACAACGCCGGCACAGCCAGGTGAATCACCACATTGAGCACGACGATAAATACCGTCACGTCACCGCCCTCCCGGTCATCGCTTCACCTGCCGGAGAGAACGGCGCACCTCGGCGAGGATCTGTCCCGGTGCCCAACCTGACTTTTCGATCACCGTCGTGGCCTGGCGCTGCAACTGCTGCACTTCCTCCCCGGTCAGCTCCTTCGCGGTGCAGATAATGACCGGCACGTCGACAAACTGCCGGTCGCTGCGAAACTGGCTTAAAAACCCGAAGCCATCGACCTCGGGCATCATCAGATCGAGCATCACCAGATCGGGGGTGACCCGTTCGGCCTGCTCGATTCCTACTCGCCCGTTTTCGGCTTCCACCACCTGCCAGCCCTGCCCTTCGAGCACTCGCCGCATCAGCTCCCGGGTGGGCTGGTCGTCTTCGACGATCAGACAGGTTCCGGCATCATCGACCTGCCCCGCTTCATATTCTTTTATCAACTCCAGCAGCCGACTTCGGTCCACCGGCTTGACCAGCACTTCATCCGCCCCCAATGCCACCCCCCGGCGGCGTTCATCGAGCATCGTAACGAGAATCACCGGCACGTCACAGAACTGCTCATCGGCCCGTAGTTTTCGAAGCACTTCCCAGCCGTTGACCTTCGGCATCATCACGTCAAGCGTAATGGCGACCGGATCGCACTGGCGAGCGACCTGCAGTGCCTGCTGGCCATCATCGGCGACGACCACCGCGTAGCCTTCGGCGCGAAGCGAACGTGCCAGAAGCTGTTGGCAGGCCGGGTCGTCTTCGATCACCAGCACCGTCGGGCTGCTATCGTGCTCATCGCCGGCGAGGTCGTCGTCCTCAAAGAAGCTGGAAGATTCGCCGAGACCAGACTGTCGCCGGTTCGCCTCGCCGGGCTCCAGGGGCAACAGAACTGTAAACGTGGTCCCTTCCCCCGGAGTAGATTCCACCTCGATGCGTCCGCCGAGCATCTGGCAGTAGTGGCGCGTAATCGCCAGGCCCAGCCCGGTGCCTCCGTACTCGCGGCTGGTAGATGCGTCGGCCTGTTCAAAGGCAACAAAGACCTTCCGGAGTTGCTCGTCGGTCATCCCGATGCCGGTGTCCTCCACGTCAAACCGAAGCATCGAGTCGTCCTCGTGCGGTTGCACCCGCAGCCACACCTGGCCGTCGGACGTAAACTTACAGGCGTTGGAGAGCAGATTGAGCAAAACCTGTCGGGTTTTGGTGACGTCGGACACCATCATCACGTCGTCGTCGATGCCATCGATGGTGAGCCGATTGGAGTTTTGTTCGGCCAGGGGTGCGCAGGTGGAGGCAATATCACCGATCATCTCGGAGACCGAAAACGGCTCGAACTGAAGGGTGACTTTCCCGGCCTCGACCTTCGAGAAATCGAGCACCTCGTTGATCAGTGACAGCAGGTGTCGCCCGGCGGTCAGAATCTTACTGACATCATCGACGTACTGGTCGTGCCCGGCGTCTTTCATCCGCTCGATAAGAAACTCCGCATAGCCAATCACCGCATTGAGGGGGGTGCGCAGTTCGTGGCTCATGTTGGCCAGAAAGCTGCTCTTGGTGCGACTGGCACGAACCGCGGCGTCGCGGGCCTGCTCCAACTGCTGGTTAAGCTGCTGAAGTTCGCGCTGGGCTTCCATCCGCTCGGTGACGTCTCGACAGAGCGCCAAAATCACCTTTTGGCCGTCGACCACGAAGGCTCCCACCCGGGTTTCGACGGGATAGGTGGTGCCGTCTTTGCGCAGATGTGTCCCGTCGACGGTAAACACCTCGTCGACGGTCATATCGTCCCAGATCGCCCCCGGATCCAACTCCAGCTCAAAGTCGGCGACTTGCATCGACAACAGTTCATCGCGGCTGTAGCCGAGCATGTCGCAGGCCGCCTGGTTGACATCGATGATCTTGCCGCGGGTGTCATGGACAAAAAATGCGTCGACGGCATGCCGGATCATGTTGTCGAAATTCCGGTCCAGAATCAGCATCCCCTCCCCGTGCTTCTCCAGCAATTCATCGAGTCGATCGAGCAACTCGTTCCACTGCCCGGCATCCGGTGGTTCGTCGGCGGTCAGCCCCATCGCCTGGAGCTGAGCCTCAATGAGAGGATGTCGAGAATCGGTCATCAATCCATCCAAGAGGTGCGCCGCACTATTCGCAACATCAGTGCCTTCGGAAGTATAGAGGCGCCAGTGTGCAAACCAAAGACTGGAAATTATGACATCGCCGACTAGCTTCGACAGCGCTTGTCTACAACCACGCCGTATGCAGGGGAACTGATCACCACCGGGAGGACTATCGTGTCACAACATCCTTACACACCGATGTCATTGGAGGGCTCACGAGCGTTGCGCCGCTCTAGCGGCGACGATCATCAACCGGGGCTCGACACGCTTAACTGGGGCACCATCCTGGGGGGCTCGGCGTTGGCGGCCTACGGGCTGTTGAAGCGCCGGGGCATTTTGGGGCTGGTACTGGGCGGGGCGGGAGCAGCGATCGCGTATCGAAGTATTCAAAAAAGCGGGATGCTCGGCAACTCGATGAAACGCCTGATGCTGCATACCGGAGCGAGCTCCCCGGTGGAGCTGGCCGCCTCGATGACGATCGAGCGGCCCGTCGACGAGATCTACAACTACTGGCATGACTTCCAGAACCTGCCGAGGGTGCTGGGGCACATCGAGTCGGTTCAGATGCGCGACGGCGATCAGATGCAGTGGGTCGCCCAGCTTCCCGGCGGGATGAATCTGGAGTGGAACGCCCGGCTTCTGGAAGACCGCCCCAACGAGTTGATCGCCTGGCAGTCCATCGAAGGATCGGACATCTACAACGAGGGGTTCGTCACCTTCCGGCCCGTCTTCGACGGCGAAGCCACGGAGATGCACGTACGCATCATCTACCGGCCCCCCGCAGGCCAGCTCGGCGCCCGAATTGCCCGGTTTTTCGACACGATTCAACAACAGGTCATCCGCGAGGATCTTCGCACGTTCAAGCAGCGGCTCGAAACCGGTCAGGTGCCCACCACGGCCGGCCAGCCCTCGGCGCGCGGAGGCGACTCTCTGACCCGAATGGAACGGCTGATGTAGCCCAACACCGACCACCCAACACTGAACACCCAACACCTGCATTCGAAGGAGCCCCAATTATGAAAGCTCTCTGCTGGTTCGGAAAAGAGGACGTACGCGTCGAAGATGTGCCCGATCCTGAACTTCTCACCGCCCGGGATGCGATCATCGAGGTGTCGACCACCGCGATCTGCGGCTCCGATCTTCACCTGTACGAGGGGCTGATCCCGACGATGGAACAGGGGGACATCCTGGGCCACGAATTCGTCGGGGAAGTCGTCGAGGTGGGAAGCGAAGTCGACACGGTGTCGAGGGGAGACCGGGTACTGGTGCCGTTTCCCATCGCCTGCGGAAGTTGCCACTACTGTCGGGGAGACGACTTCTCGCTTTGTGATAACTCCAATCCCAACGCCTGGATGGCCGAGCAGGCCTTTGGATACTCGCCGGCGGGCATCTTTGGCTATTCGCACCTGTACGGTGGATATGCCGGCGGGCAGGCGGAGTATGTTCGCGTGCCCTTTGCAGACGTGGGGCTGTTCAGCGTGCCCGACGACATCACCGATGAGGAGGCGGTGTTTCTCACCGACGTATTTCCCACGGGCTACCAGGCTGCCGATGTCGCCGACTTCAAACCAGGCGCCACCGTGGCGGTGTGGGGCTGCGGGCCGGTGGGACTGCTGGCGATCGAGAGCGCCTATCTGCTCGGCGCCGAGCGGGTCATCGCCATTGACCATGTACCAGAAAGGCTTGCGATGGCACGCCAGGAAGCAGGCGCCGAGATCTTGAATTTTGAGCATGATCCGGTGCTCGAAGCGCTGAAGGAAGCTACCGGGGGGCGGGGTCCCGACGTCTGCATCGAGGCGGTGGGCATGGAGGCCCACGGCGACGGGCTGGTCGACTGGTACGACAAAGCCAAGCAGACGCTGCGGCTTGAAACGGGGCGCCCCCATGCGTTGCGCCAGGCGATCCTGGCCTGCTCGAAGGGGGGCACCGTCGTGGTCCCCGGTGTGTTCGGCGGGGTAATCGACAAGCTTCCAATGGGTGCGGCGTTCAATAAATCACTGACCTTCAAGATGGGCCAGACCCACGTGCATCGATACGTGGAGCCGCTGATCGATCACATCGAAACGGGAGACATCGACCCG
>SKMT01000077.1 GCA_007120915.1 Myxococcales bacterium
AGCGCGTCCTGCCAGGTCGCAATTGCTCGCGGGAGCGCGTCCTGCCAGGTCGCAATGATTGGATGTAATGATGTACGGAGTATCCCCCATGGCTTACCGGATCTTTATTTGCCGTGCCGACAAACCGGCGAATGCCTCCGACAACCCCATCACTCTCGACGAATGGAAGCATGTGGTGCGCGACGTCCCCCAGTTGCGGCTGTACGAAGCCCAGGAGGCGCTGCCCCCACACGTAGAAGCTCCCTCTCCTCGCGACGGCCTGGCACGCTGGGCGGGCCACCCCCGATTCAAATCGGTCTGGTTTCACCACGAAGACGGCGTCATTTACGTCGAGGGCTACGACAGCTACGTCAACATGCGTATGCGCGTGCTGGCCAACCGCCTCAACGCAACAGTGATGGACGAATCGGGACGGGTCTTCTAGCCGCTGTCCGAATCGCTACAGTTCGACGCAAATCTTGCCCAGGTGGGCGCCTCCGATCATCCGTTCGAACGCCTCACGCACCTCGTCGAACCCGAACACCCGGTCGACCACCGGCACCATCTCGTTGTGCTCGATGGCTCGATTCATCCTCTCAAACATCTCCCTGTGCCCTACGATCACGCCCTGGATGCGGATATTCTGCATCAACACCGGGACGATGTTGATCGGCTGCTCCCCTCCGGCGAGCACACCGATCAGGCTGATCTGCCCGCCCACCCGCACGGCGCGAATCGACTTCTGAAGCGTCCCCGCCCCGCCGACCTCCACCACCAGATCCGCCCCGCGACCGTCGGTCAGCTCGCGCACCGTGTCGTCCCAGGTGTCGTCCGCCTTGTAGTTGATCCCCTCATCGGCGCCCAACTGCAGCACCTGCTGGAGTTTGTCATCGCTGCTGGAGGTGACGATCACCCGGGCGCCGAGCATGGCCCCGAACTTCACGGCGAACGTCGACACCCCCCCGGTACCCAGCGTCAGCACCGTGTCCCCTGCTGTCACCCCGCCCTGCTCCACAACGGCGTTCCAGGCGGTGACCCCGGCACAGGGTAGCGTCGCCGCCTGCGCGTCCGACAGATGCTGTGGCGCCTCAACCACCGACTCCACATCGACGACCATCTGCTCGGCCAGTGTGCCGTCCAGCGGTCCCCCCAGCGCGGTCTTCAGCTTCTCTCGGGTCGGCTCTCCCGACCGCCAGCCCTGCGCAAAGATCGGGATGACCCGCCGGCCGACCCACTCCTGGTCTACCTCGTCGCCCACCTCCACCACCTCTCCCACGCCGTCGGAGCAGGGAATCAACGGCAGCGGCTGCTTCGGGTTGTACATCCCCTGGACCATCAGCAGATCCCGATAGTTCAGCGACACCGCCCGCATCTTCAGCTTCAACTGACCGGGGCCCGGTTCTGGATCGGGCCGGTCGACAACGCGCAGATTTTCCAGTCCGAACTCTTCGTCGATGATGTAGGCTTTCATGCTCTGGACCTTCCGTTACGTTCAGTGGCTGTGGGAATGCGACGCCGATGGGATATAGCGCTCACGCCCTCTGCTGTACACCGTCGCCGCTTCCGTGACTTGTCACCCTGCCGGTGGTGAAAACCTTCATGCTATGGTCACCCACCGGCCAATTCTGACGAACACTGACAATCCGCACACCACGGAGACCGATCCATGAGTACCCGCACCCTGACGCTGGATGACGAACTCTACGCGTACTTACAGGGAACTTCACTTCGTGAACCTCCCACCTTTCGGCGCTGCCGGCTCGACACCGCAGAGCTGCCGATGAGCAATATGCAGATTGCCCCGGAGCAGGGGCAATTTATGCACTTTCTTGTCAAGCTGATGGGAGCAAAGAACGCCATCGAAATCGGCTCATTCACCGGATACAGCGGACTGTGGCTCGCTTCGGCGCTGCCGTCGGACGGCTGTCTGATCGCCTGTGACATCAACAAGGAGTGGACCTCACGTGCCCGCCACTACTGGGAGGATGCCGGGGTCATGGATCGCATTGAGCTGCGAATCGCCCCTGCCCTCGACACCCTCAATCAACTGCTGGACCGAGAAGCCGAAAACCACTTCGACTTCGTGTTCATCGACGCCGACAAGGAGATGTACGACGACTACTACGAACGGGCGCTACAACTGCTTCGGCCGGGAGGGCTGATCGCCATCGACAATGTACTGTGGAACGGCAAAGTCGCCGACCGAGGCGCCACCGACCCCGATACCTCGGCGCTGCGCAACCTCAATGAGAAGCTGCACAACGACGAGCGCATCGATCTATCGATGGTCCCCGTCGGCGACGGCGTCACACTGTGCCGCAAGCGCGGCTGACCGCCCGGGCTCTCAGCGACGCCGACGTGGTTCGTCGTCGCCTTCTGCGTCGTCGGCCACGTCGTCGCCGGCTTCTTGCTGAGGATCATCGGCGCGCACGAACCGAAGCGTCATCCGGTCGCTTTCGCCGATCTCTTTGTAGTACTCGGCGTCTTCTTCTCCTCCACGCAGTGTGGGCGGAAGCGACCAGACGCCCTCTTCATGGTCCGCCGTATCGTCGGGGTTGGCGTTGATCTCGGAGCTCTCCTCGAACTCAAAGCCCGCCGCCTCCACCGTCTCGATGACGAACTGCTCGGGAAGATAGCCGTCTTCGGCGGTCTCGTCGGGGTCGCTGCCCTCCGGGGCGCGGTGCTGGACCACTCCCAGAACCCCGCCCGGCTCCAGAACCTCGAAGTACGCTTCGATGGCATCGTCGAGCAACCCTTGCTGATGCAGGTTGTGCAGATTCCGGAACGTCACCACCATCTGCGCCGAGCCCGCATCACCGAGCTGCACTGTCTGCGGCGGGTCGAAGATTCCGTAGCTGATCTGGCCGAACACGTCTTCGTTGTCCTCCAGAAGCTGCAGATACTCGATGGTAATCCGGGTGCGATAGTCCTCCGGATCGTCGCTCATCTCGAAGATTCCGGCGTACAACGATCCCTCTCCTTCGGCGAGCACCGGTGCCAGCACCTCGGTATACCAGCCGGCACCAGGCCAGATTTCGACGACGTTCATCGACGGATCAAACCCGAAAAATTCGAGCGTCTCCACCGGGTTGCGATACTCGTTTCGGGCGATGTTGTCTTCGGAGCGATGATCCCCCTCTGCGGCACGCTCGATCAGCGCTGCGACGTCGTCCTCCTGATCGGCAGGCTCGTCCATCTGCGGTTGCGCTTCTGCCGCGTACGCCTCGCCGATTTCTTCCTGCGGCTCCTCTTGCTGAGGCTCGGCGACTGCCTCTTCGTCCTCCTGTTGCTGCTCGGGCGCCTCCGTCTCCGGATCGTCCTCCGGCACATAGGGGCTCACGCATGCTGCGGCGATGACACCAGCGGCACCAATAATGGCGACAAATTTCGAGATACTGCTCATGATCTACTCCTGTTCCAAAACGTCTACGAGGTCCGACCTGTACCAAACCGGAGCCGATCTACCAGATTCACCCCGGTTGCCCAACCGCCGGTGCATTCTGATCGTTCCGCCTCCACCAACGCCATCTCACGACCCCACGACCCCACGCGCTGTTGCCCCCGGCGGCCCGGCGCTTAGATTTACGGTGTTAACGAGCCGTACGCGGCCCCTGCTTTGAGGTATTGCGATGTCTTGCCCACGAATTTTGTCCTGTTTGACCGCATCCGCGGCGGTCTTCGCCCTGTTGACAGTCTGCCTGATTCCAACGGCTGCTGCCGACAGCCCGGGGACGAACTTTCCCTTTCCCCAGCCGCTGCAGCATCCCGCTGACCTGCTGGAATTGCCGCAGGTCGGTGACGACATCGACGCCTATTTGAAGTATCCCGTGCCCCGGCCCCCGGGTGAGATCAAAGAGCTGGCGGTGACAGAAGACGAGGTCTGCGCGCTGACCCACGGCGGGCTGTTGTACTGCTGGGAGTTCGGCGTAGACGATGAACTGCTTCTGTTTACCGGCATGCTGGCGGCAATCACCGCCGGCACGCATCATTTCTGCGGGCTCGACTCGGCTTCACGGGCGGTCTGCTGGGATGATCGGGCCGCCTCCGAAGGGGCGCCGAACCCGCCGCTGTCGGACATCGCCGCCGGCGACGCTCACAGTTGCGCCGTCGACACCACCGGCGAGGTCACCTGTTGGGGGCGTCAGCTCGACGCCGACCATCGCAATCCCCCCGACGGTCCCTTCCAGCACATCGAAGCCGGCGGGCCGAACACCTGTGCGACCGCCGCCTGGGACTACGCGAAGTGCTGGGGTCCCAACCTCCCCGACGCCCCTTTCGACCATCCGGTGCACAAGCTGTCGGTGAGCAGCAATGTCGTCTGCGCCATCGACGGCGCAAACCGTCCTCACTGCCAGTTCGCCGACGACGTGCGACAGTTCGATCCCCCCGCCCCCATCGCCATCGATGTCGCCGCCGGCGCCGACTTCGCCTGCACCCTCGACACCACCAGCTCCATCGCCTGCGACGGCACCGCCGCTCCTGATCTTCCAGAAACCCCGCCTCTCTCCACGATCATCGACGCCAGCGACACCACCCTCTGCGCCGTCACCGCCACCGGCGGCGTGCGCTGCTGGGACCAGACCGGCGAAATACTCGGCTACTGACCATCATGTATCACCAGCAACTCAGTTCCCGGGGCAGCCTGAACTGCGGCTAGCCCCGGGCTACGGGTCGAGCAACCAACCTCCACTGGTCACCCAACACCGACCACCGAACACCCAACACCGACCACCGAACACCTACCACCCAACACCAACCACCCACCCGTAACCAATAACCAATAACCAGTAACCAACCCCCACCGGTTTGACGTGACGCGAACCCCGTTTATTACTTCTGGGTCCCTTTTTACTGACATTTGACCTGTATCCTCAGGAGTTTCCCATGAGTTCGAAGCAGGAGTTGATCGACCGCCTCAACGACGCTCTGGCCTGGGAGTTGGCCGGCATCATCCAGTATATGCAGGCCGCCGTGATGGCCACCGGTGAGGGCCGCGAGATCTACTACGACTTTTTCCACGAATCGAGCGAAGAAGCCCACGAACACGCCGAACTTGTCGGCGACAAGATCGCCGCCCTCGGCGGAGTTCCCACCGTCGAGCCCGCCACCATCCGCCAGGCCGCGGACGTCGAAGGAATGTTGGAGAATGCGCTGCTTCTCGAACGCGACGCTCTCGAAGCCTGGGAGGCTGCCCACGCCGTCGCCGACGCCGCCAACCCCGGCACCGTCTTCTGGATCGAAGAACACATCGCCGAGGAACAGGAGCACGTCGACCACCTCGAGAAAGTCACCGGCAAGATCAACTTCAGCTCCTCCGACATCGACCAGGCCAGCGACCAGTCGGGCTGAGGTTAGACCCCTGCGA